>CALLCD010000281.1 GCA_938049795.1 uncultured Hyphomonadaceae bacterium
CCGCCTCGCCCTGTTTGATTATGAACGCCTTTTGTGCGTCCGTGAATTTCGATGCTCGCATCGTCTCTGCTCCATCCAGCCAGGTTGAACAGTAGCAGGAAACTCTAAGTCAGACCGATCCAATTTATTGGGGGCAGAGCAATTTCAAAAGCGAGGAAGCTGGCCGCCTTATGCCCGTGCTCAAACGGATCTACCCTAATTGATGTGCACCGACTTCAACTCGAAACTGTGACCCTCAAATTCTAAGAACAGAGTATCAGACGACCAGTCGCCAAATGTACCCGAAATGGATGTCGCCCCTTCCGCTTTGTAACAAGGCCTCGAACTGCCCCATGTGCCGTCACCTATTTTTGTTCGTACGCCTACAAGGCTCAAACTCTCTGCTTCCGCAAATTTAAATTCTATTACCGACAAATTTATTGGTTGATCCAGTGCCAAGGTGAGGGAGGCTCTTTTCGACTGAGGGCCTTGGTGTGCTCGCCATCCACATCTGGCCAACGGGTCCAAAAGGTTTGATGTTGCGCATGCGGTGTCCGGTGTTTCACCGGTAAACGCTTCGATGGTAAAAGAGACGCTATCGGGTTCAGTCCGTATTGTGGGTGACACCGTGGCATTTGCGACCAAGCTATCATGAAAGACGCGAACCACGTCCATCGGCAAAATTTCAATCAAATCGCTCTCGTGAGCGTCCTTGTCCGCGAGGACCAATCCAATCGGCCACCCAGCTTCACCAATTCCTGTGCCGGTCGAGCGAACCGGGCCGCCGCTGTCGCCTTCTATGACCTGTTCGCCGCCAATCGCGGTTGCGGTGAAATAGTGATCCGACTCAGATAATCCAATAATACGTATAGGGATTATTTCGAGGCCAAATGCCCCACCGCCGTCATTAGCGCCTGTTCTGCGTTCAAAACTGATGATCCTGCCCTCTCGCTGCAATCCTCTGGCAACGCGCATGCTATCCCGGTCGCCGCGGGGGGAAAATGGACATGTTTTTGCAAGCGCACCGAATATTTCAACCAAGGCGAAATCTCGGCCTGGATGTCTGTGAACCCGAACATCCTCCCCTTGTTCGCCCGTTTCTCCAGCAACAAGGACACCCGCACCATCAATAATCACGTGCCCCGTGGTTGCTACCCAACATGTCTCTCCATCATTGGTAAAGATCCAGCCCTGCCCAAAACTGTTTCCCGATCGCACCGAAACCGTCTCGGCACAAACGTTAGGCCAGACCAGAATAAGTGCGAGAAAAGATAGAAGCAGAGTTCTCAAACCATGTTACTTTCTGCTCTCGGGCATTTGGAAAAAGGTTGCAACGAAGAATAGGGCGAAGGTGATTAGGCCAAAAATCCACCTGACGTTTGGATCATTCCCTAATTGGGCACCTAATGTGAGCGAGATGACGTCCCCTCTCAGCGGGCCGGTCTCATTGGAAGCATTGGCGACCCGGGGGGCGGGGGCTTTTAGGATCAGTGTGCGCGCGTTCGTGGACGCTTCGAGCTGCATGCCTTTCTCGGCGGTTCCCGCTTCGACATCAACAAAGCCCCACCATTGCGCGTCCGTGCTGGAAAGTTCCGAGCCGCCCGGTACTGTAAATGTATTGGCGAGGTAAAGACGGTCCGGCTCCATTGGGAGGACTGGAATATTGTCGAGACCGATGATCCAGAAAATCCGATCAACGGCCCGGCCGTAAACCTCCAACTGTCCATCCAGGAGCAGTGAGGGTGGCCCGTCATCTGACTGTGCAATTGCTGCGACCGTTCCAATGACCAATGTTCCCGCAACGGGAAGGCGAACAGGCCGCCCAACGGCGCAGTCGCCCTTTTCCTCGAGGCGAAAGTCCGCCCAGTCGCTCCCCTGGTTGAAGCCGGAATGAGATCGCCAATCGATCCCGCCTTGCGCGGATATGTATACGTCGCCTGACACGTCTTTGGTAAAGTAGAGTTCAGCGCCATTTTTGGGCTGAACAAAGATGTTTTCCCTGCAAACTTCGCCTTCATCTGTCAGCGCAATGGCCCGCGGTATGCGGAACCGTGCTTCTTCAGGGCTCATGACTGTCATAGCCAGCGTTTCGGTGGTGATGCTGGCGGCGACCATGACATTTGGTTTAGGGATGGAGAGGATCCCTAATAAGCCAAGCCCGAGCAACAGGATGAGAACGAACCGGCTTGGGCCGTATTCATCTCTCTTGTCTTTGATCCATAGCCAGGCCTTGGTGGTCCATTCCCAAAGCCTCGTCGCATTACGGTATATAAATTGTCGCATCATACCGCCTTGGGCCAACACGCGTGCGGCTATTGATGACAAGTGTTACCGAGACTCCTGTTTCAACACCTTCCAGATCAAAAGAGCAAAGATAATTGAAAGCCGTCGAACGGATATTAGCGTCAGGTCTGTTACAAGTGCCTCCAAGGTTTATGTCACCGTTCATGGTCTCTAGCACAGCGGAGACACGATAGGCGCGCTGTGCGTTAAGCGCGATGGTGAGCATCCCGTCTCCCTCTGCTTCGAACTGTACGGGAAGGATCGGAGCGTCTGGATCAATGCGGCAGTTTTCACCAAGGCGGACCAGCGCGGCAAAATCGGACTTGCCGTAAAGGGACAGTTCGTCGAGATATTGCCATCCATCTGTTGGGTCTAGTTGAGACATACCCGAATGATCTTCTGGTATGCGCATGCGCGCCTCTGACCAATATTGACCATCCCTTGTTTTCGAAGAGAAGCACGCATAAGCCGCATTGGTGGGCATGTTAAACATCAGATCGCTTGTATCGGTCTTGCCAGTCAGTGGACCGAGCATTGCGCCCACGATGATGCTTCCCGATACCGCAACCCGGCTGGAGAAGGCTTCTTCAACGTCCGTAACAATCTTTGTTTGAGAATTTCCGGCCCCGATCAGGGTGAGGAGCGTCGAAACGAGTATGAAAAATCGGAAAAGCATGCAAACCCGCCTATCGCACGAGATCAATCGTAACGTCGATGATCCCGATAGTTGATAGCCAACATGACATGGTTCCAACCAAGGCGGAGCCCGATGGCCCCAAGGTGGCTGTACCCTTGCAGGTGTCGTCTAGATCACTGCTTCCAAGATTGATCTCGAAGCTTATCCTATCGCCTGAGAAGTTCGCTTTATGTCGTCTTAGGGAATATTCCCTGGTCTCGCGGTCTCTGTCACGTCTGCTCAAATTGCTGTGCAAAAAAAAGTCACCGGTCGCTTTGTCGAAGTCGGTAATTTGAACATTTATAGCGCTCCCGGTGCTGGCCATAAATTGCTCACTCTGGACCGTGTTGGATTGTGTCGCGACCTCCATAACAAATGTTGTTTTCGTTGACATAACGGTCTCTAATGCTGTCGAGCGCAGGGTCACATCGGAACTCGTAAATGCTGTCTGAAGGGCGATACGTTCGAGGTTCTTGTCGCCTCTCGCCATAGCCTCCTCGAAGGTAATGATACGCGTCACCGGGTCGGCCGAGTTCAGGCCTTCGATGACGCGGCGCATTTCTGTCGCACGATCAGAATCTTGCGCCGCAGCCGACAGGGATAAAAAAATCCATGCGCCAATGAAGGTAATGAACTGTCTCATGAATTGTCGTCCCTCAATCTACGGTTCAATAATGGCGGGTTCAGATGTTTGGTCAAGGTGATAGTGGACTTGCCAGTATGCATATACCCACAATTCTATCCCTCCCTCTAGGAATTTGGAGGGGCGGGTCTGCCCCCTTAAGGGTGGTCCAAATAGCCAAAGGACTAGATGGAGATCAATACTCCGTCGTAAAGTCTGCACGGAAACCAGTGCCAAAAGAACGCTTTGGCTGATAAATCGATAATCAGTTCTTGTCGAAGGTCCATTAGCGGCGTGATCCTGTTCGCCATTTTGAGTTTTCCAGTCTCGTGACCATTGCAAAGCTTGCGGCGCCCGCTGCTCCGGCTCAAACTGACTGCATAAAGTTTCCCCCTTATCTTTTCGATAAAAGATCCATCGCTGGTCATTCCTTGTACGAACAGGCCACCCCTATATCCACGCGCTAATCCGTAAACAGAAGTTATTTTGTCCGCCGCTTTGATGCGGTCTTAACGATGTGCTGGCAGCATCAGCTGGTGTGTAAAAATGGCTGGCTTTCACAAAAGTCGTCGATTACGCCGGTAGAGGTGAATAATTTTATTTTCGCAGGCAATTGATTGAACGAGGGCAATAAAGCGTGAGCACAATTATGGGTACCGAGGGTGATGACACTCTCATAGGAAGTTTTTTTAGTGACGAACTTCTGGGATTGGGAGGTGATGACACGCTGGAATCGAGCGCCTCCGCCGATATCTTCAACGGTGGTGAGGGAAACGATACTGTTGATTATTCCGGAATTTCGGTGTTTGGCACTGGCTTGGTCATCAGTCTATTTCTGGGCGGAGCCTCTGGTGGGTTAGGTGGCGACGCCAATGGGGATACTTTTATCTCAATTGAGAATGTCATTGGCTCTGCAGAAGACGATACCATTGAGGGAGACGCGGGCTCAAATGTGCTGACGGGTGGCGGGGGCGACGATTTTTTGCGCGGCAGAGAGGGCAGTGATACTTTAGACGGCGGTCTGGGGAATGATATTGCAGATTATTTCAGTTCATCTGCCGCTGTAAATATCAATCTCGAAACCGGAATCCTCTCCGGAGGTGACGCAGAGGGCGACACACTTATCTCTATCGAATCCGTGTTTGGAACCGCATTCGAGGACACGATCACAGGCAATTCTGAAGCCAACCTTCTCGCCGGACGGGAAGGGAATGATACACTGAATGGCGGCCTCGGAGACGATGTCTTAAGTGGCGGAGATGGCGCAGATACGCTTAACGGCGGCGAGGGAGATGATCTTGCAGACTATGCGACCTCAACGTCGGCTGTAACGGTTGATCTTTTCACGAACACAGTCTCCGGAGGTGAAGCGACGGGCGATACACTGATTTCAATCGAAGGCGCTTTTGGAAGCGGTTTCGATGACACATTTATTGCTGGCGAAAATGCCGACGAATTTCGTGGGGGGAATGGCGGTGACACAGTTTCGTATGAGAATGCGGAGGGAGCTGTCGGAGTAACCCTTAACCTGGGAAGTGATTTTCTCGTCAGGCGGGGAGCAGGTGCAGCTTCTGGTGACCTTCTTATTGATGTGGAAGACGTTATTGGATCGGCATTTGATGACTTGCTGACTGGATCCGCTATAGCAAACCGGCTAACTGGCGGCGCGGGTGCAGACCGGCTGAATGGCGGTGGCGGGAATGATGTTATTCTCGATGGGTTAGGCGATGATTCTGCGAATGGTGGGACAGGCGACGACACTTTCATCGTCGGCGCAGGCGCAAATGATTTCGATGGCGGGGAGGGCTCTGATACGCTCGACTACTCTCAATTCTTCGGCGCGATCACCTTTGATCTGGTCAACCAGACCCTGTCGGGCGGCGCAGGGGGCAATGACACCATCTCCAGCATCGAAAATGCGATCGGGACGAACGGGTCAGACACATTCATCGACAGTTCGGCGAGCAGCACGCTTGTCGGCGGCGCCGGGAACGATGCCTTTATCGCAGGCGCAGGCATCAACACATATGATGGCGGCGATGGTGTGGATACGGCTGACTATTCGGCCTTCTTCGGCGCGATCAATGTCAATCTGGCGGACAACACCACGACGGGTGGTGCAGCTGGTAATGACACATTAATCAGTATCGAGAACATCACAGGTACCAATGGATCTGACACGCTGATCGGTAATGATGAGGACAACATCCTCAATGGCGGTCGCGGCAATGACACGGTTTCTGGTGGTGGCGGGAATGATGTCATTCTCGATGGATCAGGCAATGACTCTGCGAATGGTGGGACAGGCGACGACACTTTTATCGTTGGCGCGGGCGCAAATGATTTCGATGGCGGCACGGGTTCGGACACGGTTGATTATTCGGCCTTTTTCGGCGCGATCAATGTCAATCTGGCGGACAATACCACGACGGGTGGTGCAGCTGGTAATGATACGCTCACGGATGTTGAGAACATTATCGGTACCAATGGGTCTGACACGCTGAT
>CALLCD010000282.1 GCA_938049795.1 uncultured Hyphomonadaceae bacterium
CGTCATAGAGGGCGAACAGGGCATCCATATCCTTGGCGAGCTTGGTGCGGGCGATGGTCTGGATGGGGCTTGCGATCAGGCGGAGGCCGTCGCTTGCGGCAATTCCGAGCGTTTTGGAGCCGGGATCAATGCCGATAAGCGGGCCCGTGCTGGGCAGGGCGAGGAGGTCGATGAGAGCCATAATGGGCATCCTTATCGCTTTCTGGTCTTGATCGCCAGCGCTCGGCGGCGTATCGCTGGGCGCGCATAAGGAGACGTTGAATATGAGTGTCACGAAAGAGGATGTCCGCAAAGTGGCGCGTCTGTCGCGGATTGCGGTCGAGGACGGACGGCTGGAAACGCTGGCGGGCGAGTTGAACGGGATACTCGGCTGGATTGACCAGCTTAACGAGGTCGATGTCGAGGGCGTCGAGCCGATGACTTCTGTGGTCGAAACGGTGATGCCGATGCGCGCCGATGTGGTGACCGATGGCGATAAGGTGGACGAGATTCTGGCCAATGCGCCCAAGCGTGATGACGGGTTTTTCGTCGTCCCCAAGGCTGTGGAATAGGGGCGCGATATGACCGATCTGACAAAATTGACGCTTGCGGGTGCGCTGGACGGGCTTGAGAAAAAAGAGTTTTCATCGCGCGAACTGACGCAAGGCTTTGTGGACGCGATTGCGGCGGCGAACCCTGTGATCAATGCGTATGTGGTGGAGACGCCGGAGAAGGCGCTCGACATGGCGGACGCGTCGGATGCGCGGCGGGCCAACGGCGAGGCGGGCAAGCTCGATGGCGCGCCGCTCGGGATCAAGGATCTCTATTGCACCAAGGGCGTGCGCACGACGGCCTGCTCGAACATTCTCGATGAATTTACGCCGACTTATGAATCGACCGTGACGCAAAATCTCTGGGATCAGGGCGCGGTGATGCTCGGCAAGTTGAATATGGACGAGTTTGCGATGGGGTCGTCGAACGAGACCTCGCGCTTTGGCGAGGTGGCCAATCCGTGGCGGCGCGCTGGCGGGGACAATGCGAAACTGACCCCGGGTGGCTCGTCGGGCGGCTCTGCGGCGGCGGTGGCGGCGGATTTGTGTCTTGGGGCCACGGCGTCGGACACGGGCGGGTCGATCCGTCAGCCTGCGGCGTTTACGGGCACGGTGGGGATCAAGCCGACTTATGGCCGCGCGAGCCGGTATGGCATGGTGGCGTTCGCGTCTTCGCTCGATCAGGCGGGGCCGATTGCGAAGACGGTGGAAGACAGCGCCATTTTGCTCGAGACGATGTGTTCGCATGATCCGAAAGACACGACCTCGCTGCCAGTGGAGACGCCGGACTGGCGTGCTGATGTGACGAAGCCCATCAAAGGCATGCGGATCGGGATTCCGAAAGAGTACCGGATGGACGGCATGCCGGATGCTATCGAAGGGCTGTGGCAACAAGGCATTGACTGGCTGAAAGATCAGGGTGCGGAGATTGTTGATGTGTCGCTGCCGCATACGAAATATGCGCTGCCGGCTTATTATATTGTGGCGCCCGCCGAAGCGTCTTCGAATTTGGCGCGCTATGACGGGATGCGCTATGGCGCGCGGGTTGCGGGGGACAATCTCAATGCAACCTATGAAGAAAGCCGCGCGGCGGGCTTTGGCGCGGAAGTGCAACGGCGACTGATGATCGGGACATATGTGCTGTCCTCGGGCTATTATGATGCGTATTATTTGCGGGCGCAGAAAGTGCGCACGCGGATTTTGCAGGATTTTCGCGACGTGTTCGAAAAAGTGGACGCGCTGTTGACGCCGGCCACGCCATGCGCGGCGTTTGCCTATGGCGAGAATGCCGATGATCCGCTGGCGATGTATCTCAATGATATTTTCACGGTGACGGCGAACCTTGCCGGATTGCCCGCCATTGCGGTGCCTGCGGGGCTGGACGGGCAGGGTTTGCCGCTTGGATTGCAGGTCATCGGCAAGGCGCTCGACGAGGCGGCGTGTTTCCGTGTTGGCGGCGCGCTGGAGCGGGCAGCGGGCTTTGTGGCCAAGCCGGAGAAGTGGTGGTAGACTTCGTGCCTGATTGTTTTGAGGTTTGGCGAGATGGCTGACGAGCACGAAGAAGAGCGGATGACAGTGCGGCAGGCGCGTCTGGCGCGGGCCAAGGGAGATGTGCCGCTCGACGCACCTTCCAAGCCTGAGATGGCGCCGTCCACGATTGTCAATTCGGCGTGGGTCTGGACGGTGATTTGCTATATTTTGGTGATTGCGACGGCGGTGTCGATGATCACGCAGACGGGGCTGGATGTGTTTGCCGAGCGGAGCCGGACGCCGATGCTGATTTCGCTTGTGGTGCTGGTCTATCCGGCGTGGCGGATCGGGTCGCTGTTTTCGCGGTTTTTGCGCAAACGGGGCATTGGGGCGGACGCTGCGGTCCCTGTGCCCGGACTTGGCGGCAGCAAGCCGGAGCCGAAAGCCGGATCGGTTGAAGCACGGATGGCGGCGCGCAAGGCTCGCGTGGCCAAGGCGCGCGAAGAGGGCAAGCTCTAGCGCTGGGTTTCTCACAAAGCTGTGTGACGCGGGATGCTTTCCAAACGGGCGCAAATTGTTTTATCGTGTGGACCTGCGATTTAAAAACGGGTGGCTGATTATGAAGGCGATTACATTGTTGCTGTTGCGGATTTCGACGGGGGTCGTTCTGATGCTGTGGGGCGTGTTCCGGATCCAAAGCCCTGAATCGGGGGCCGGGCTTGGTGAGCGGTATGATTATCCCGGGGTTCTGAGCGCGGAGAGCATGCAGATGGGGCTGGGTGTCGCCGAGACAGTGCTTGGGGTGGCGGTTGTGCTTGGAGTTTTGCGGAAACTGACTTATCCGCTGCAATCGCTGGTCTTGCTGGCGGGCGCTTTGTTGATCTGGAAGCACATTATTGATCCGTTCGGATTGTTCCTCTTTGCCGGTGACGCCTCGCCAGTGCGTGTGTTCTTCCCCTCGCTGTGCTTGTTTGTTGCCACGCTGGTGATGATCGCGTTCAAGGAGGACGACACATTGTCATTGGATCACAAATTGGGCCTGCCATTCTAAGCGGGTTCTATTTGCAAACACGGGAGTTGGGTGATGAAAGCTCTGACGATACTACTTATTCGCATTTCGACGGGGCTCTTGCTGATGCTGTGGGGCGTTATCAAGATCGGTGCGCCCGAACGCGCGATTGAAGTGTCGAACAAATATTATGGCGAGCTGATCTCGGGCGAGAACCTGCAGATGGGGCTGGGCGGGGCGGAAATTCTGCTCGGCGCGCTGGTCTGTTTGGGGCTCTTGCGCAAGATTGTCTATCCGGCGCAGGCGCTGGTTTTGTTTCTCGGCGTGGCGTTTATCTGGAACTATATTCTCGATCCGCTCGGGCTTTATCTGCTTGATGAAGACTCGCGCAATCCGCTCTTCTTCCCCTCGCTGTGCGTGTTTTTTTGCGACGCTCGTTCCGCTCGCATTCAAGGATGATGACAGCCTGTCGCTCGACCGGAAGTTCGGCATTGGCTGATAAGCGTTCAAGTTTGCTTGGCATCGGGTTTCGGGCGCGCTATCAGGGGGCTTGATTTCATAATCTGCGAGTAACCGATGACTGTCACCACCGCCACGCCCCGCCCGACCTATACGCTCAAAGGCGCCACTGGCGACTGGGAGGTTGTGATGGGGCTCGAAGTGCATGCCCAGATCGCGACCAAGGCGAAGCTGTTTTCGGGCGCTTCGACGCAGTATGGCGCAGAGCCGAACTCCAACGTGTCTCTGGTCGATGCGGCGATGCCGGGCATGTTGCCGGTGATCAATGAGGCGTGTGTCGAACAGGCCGTGCGCACGGGGCTGGGGCTGAAGGCGCAGATCAATCTGTTCTCGCGTTTTGACCGGAAGAATTATTTCTATCCCGATTTGCCGCAAGGCTATCAGATCTCGCAATTTGCCCATCCAATTGTTGGCGAGGGCGAAATGATGGTTGATGTCGAACCGGCCCATGGCGGCGAGGCGTACAGTTTTACCGTCGGGATCGAGCGGCTGCATCTGGAGCAGGATGCGGGCAAGTCGATCCACGATATGGCGCCGGATGCGACTTATGTCGATCTGAACCGTTCGGGAGTGGCGCTGATGGAGATTGTCTCCAAGCCGCATATTCGTACCCCGCTCGAAGCGGCCGCTTATGTGCGTAAGCTGCGCTCGATTGTGGTGGCGCTGGGGACATGCGACGGCGATATGGAGAAGGGCAATTTGCGGGCGGATGTGAACGTGTCCGTGTGCCGGCCGGGCGACTATGAGAAATTTATCGAGACGGGCGATTTTGGCCATTTGGGCACGCGCTGCGAGATCAAGAATATGAACTCGTTCCGGTTCATCCAGCAAGCGTCGGAATATGAAGCCAAGCGGCAAATCGAGATTCTTGAGGGCGGCGGAGAGGTCGATCAGGAAACGCGTTTGTTTGATACGGTCACCGGCGAGACGCGCTCGATGCGCTCGAAAGAAGACGCGCATGATTACCGCTATTTCCCCGACCCCGATCTGCTGCCGCTCGAGATTGAGCAGAGCTATGTCGATAAGATCAAGGCCAGCTTGCCCGAATTGCCCGATGAGAAGCGTGCGCGCTTTGTGGCGGACTATGGCTTGTCGTCCTATGATGCGGGCGTGTTGACAGCGGAGGCGGACAAGGCGGAGTTCTTCGAGGCGGTGGCCAAGGGGCGCGACAATCGGCTCTCGGCCAATTGGGTGTCTCAGGAATTGTTCGGCTATCTTAACCGCGAAGATGTCGCTTTGGCCGACAGCCCTGTCAGTGCGTCGGCGCTCGGCGGGCTGATTGATCTCATTTCCGACCAGACGATTTCGGGCAAGATCGCCAAGACAGTGTTCGCGCTGATGATCGAGACGGGCGACGAGGCGGGCGTGATCGTCGAGCGCGAGGGGCTGAAACAGGTCACCGATACGGGCGCGATTGAAGCGGTGGTCGACGAGATCATTGCCGCCAATCCCGAACAGGTCGCGCAAGTTCAGGCGCAAAAAGCCGAAGGCCACGCCAAGCCCAAGGCGCTCGGCTGGTTTGTCGGCCAGGTGATGAAGGGCTCGGGCGGTAAGGCGAACCCGCAAGCGGTTAACGAGATTTTGAAGGCCAAGCTCGGGCTTTAACTTGTCACGGCGAAACTGGCGACCTCGGCAGGATTCGAACCTGCGACCGTCGGATTAGAAGTCCGGTGCTCTATCCAGCTGAGCTACGAGGCCAAACCTGTTGCGTGTTTGGCAATCAAGCGCTCCTGCTAGCAGGATGGTCGGGGGCTTTCAAGCAAAACAGCGTGCATATGTGTTTGGGCGGCCGCTGGGCGAGGATTAGGCGTTGGCTTCGAGCGCGTGTTCGGGGCGGGCGGGGCTGCCTTGTTTGGGGTCTGG
>CALLCD010000283.1 GCA_938049795.1 uncultured Hyphomonadaceae bacterium
TTCGCCTATCATGTCCTGCCAGACCTTCACCCGAACGGCCTGAAGCTTACCGCCTTCGACGCGGCCGGCACCCTGCTCGAACAACGCACCTATTACTCCACCGGCGGCGGCTTTGTCGCCTCCGAAGCCCAGCTCCTCAAACCCGTCAAAGACGACCTCGTCGCAATCGACGAAGACACGCCCTACCAGTTTGGCAGCGCCGCCGAACTCCTCGCCCATTGCAACAAGACCGGCTTGGCCCTGCACGAGATCATCCTCGCCAATGAAGACGCCAAACGTCCGCGCACGGAGACAAATGCCGCACTCGACCGGATTGTCCAAGTGATGATGGACTGCATTGATCGCGGGCTGAACGCAGACGGCATCCTCCCCGGTGGCCTCGAGGTCAAACGCCGCGCCTCGGGAATCTGGGCCAAGCTCATGGCCACGCCGCAATCTAATGAACGCGAACAATTGTTCGACTGGCTCAATGTCTACGCTATGGCTGTCAACGAAGAAAACGCCGCTGGAAGTCAAGTCGTCACCGCCCCAACCAATGGCGCAGCGGGCATTATCCCGGCCGTCATCCGGCACTATTGCTCAGACGGCAGCGAGCAGACCGACAATCGCCGCAAATTCCTCCTCACCGCCGGAGCCATCGGTATGCTGTACAAACAACGCGCGTCTATCTCCGGCGCGGAAATGGGCTGTCAGGGCGAGGTCGGCGTGGCCTGCTCTATGGCCGCCGGCGGGCTTGCCGCCGTCTGGGGCGCAAGCCCGGTCCAGGTCGCCAGCGCCGCCGAGATCGGCATGGAACACAATCTCGGCCTGACCTGCGATCCCGTCGGCGGTCTCGTCCAGATCCCCTGCATCGAGCGCAATGCCATCGGCGCGGTCAAAGCCGTCAACGCCGCCCGCCTCGCCCTCCACGCCGCCGGCCAGATGAAAGTTTCCCTTGATCAAGTCATCGAAACCATGCGCCAGACCGGCCTCGACATGTCGTCGAAATACAAAGAAACAAGCCAAGGCGGATTGGCCGTAAACGTGGTGGAGTGTTAGCAACTCTGCACCAATTTCAATCCGCTTTCGGGACACAGACTGCCCCGGAACGGCCCTTGTATTCAAACTGGTTCATACGCCCGTTCGCCAGATCATTCGACCCTTCATAGGGCGCGCCAACCATCAGAAAACCTTACCGTGCCACACCAAATTGAATACGTGCATTCAATTCAGGCTTCACCCGCATCTGGTAAAATACGTTCAGAACTCCGAGAGGTTTTGATATCAGATGTCTTCGAACTGGCAGGTGATCACACAATACATGCTGGAAGCGATTGGTGCAGCAGCGGGCATCTGCGCCATATATCTGTTGCTAGGCACGATAGTCACGACAAGCTGGCAGGTCTTCTGGCCAACGGATAGGTCTCCAGAGTTTGCCGTTCCGCATACCAACTCATGGTCAGACGAGGTCACCTATTACGATTTCGAGGCAGAAGACCTTCAAAGCGCGTTTGATGCCATGTTCGCCGCCACACCGATTTCAATCAACGGCACATCACATAGCGCGGCCGTTTATCCGGATTATAATTGGTGGATATGGCCTCGGTCTGTCGCCGCTGGCTGCGCCCCGCACCGTTTCGTTGTCAAAGGACACCATAAGATTGTCATGCCGAACTGGACCAATTGGCAAGATGCAGATAGGGCCGCCCAGATAGAATGGTGGCGCCACTGGAAGACACTTCTCGAACACGAGCGCACCCACATTGAGATTACGCGCGACGCGATCCAGGCGCTCGAAAATGAAATCATGAGGCTTCCGGCACACAATAGCTGCGAGGCGCTATTTGAGACGGCAAGAAACACAGCAAAGCCCTTCTATGAGCGATTAGACGCAAAGCAAGAGAGTTTTGATGCCTACACAAATCATGGTTTGCTCGATGGAGCCGGTCTGCAAGTTTTCTGAGCGACATGTGAGAATGACGATGGCACGGACTAACCCCCCGGCGCCCTTCTCAGAGCGACATCGACACATCTCCCAAACACAAAGAAACAGGCCGAAGCGGACTGGCCGCCCACATGGCAGAGCGTCAAACAATACCGCACAATGACATAACTGCAATAACACTATTGACGGGCGAAATATGCCTATTTACTACTTAGTGTTAACAAATGAATGGGGGTTCATAAAATGAGAAATTTTCTAGCAGTTCTTGTCGCCTTATCCTTGGGCGCATGCGCAACACCGAGCTTCAGACATATCGAACCAGACGCCAGGGCAAAACTGACCAGCATGGAATCGGTGCTCATAGTAACGCAGTCGGAAATCGGCGCGGAAATCAACACATCAAAAGCTTCGGTTGCAACAGGTGGCGGCATTGTGGGCGCACTGATTGAGTCCGGCATCAACAATGCGCGCACGAAAACAGCCGAAGAACTGGTTGCTCCAATTCGCGACATCATGATCGACTTCGATTTCGGCGCGACCCTGGAACAGGAACTGGAGGCAGAGCTTGCCGCCCTGAACATTGCCAATGCTCAAGAAGTAACTCTGCTTCGGGGCCTGGAAGCGGGCACGCCCAACACAATGATTGAACAAAGCGGGGCGTCCGCCGTCTTGTTTATCAATTCCACATATAATCTGTCAGCGGAGTTTGACGAGATGGTCGCCACGGCAGTTGTTGCACTCTATCCCGTGTCCGAAAACTTGTATCCTTACAAGGAGAAGGTGGACGCTGATAACAAACGCGCCGAACTGTCGGACAATATCTACCGGAACACATTCAGGGTGACCCAGCCCCTGTCAGACCTCGACAAGAAGGAAGAAAACGCAGCCGCCCTCGCAGAGCGTCCAGCTTCGGAGTTGACCGGCCCCCTCTCCGAGGCCGCCAAAATCCTTGCCCGGGCCATCGCGGCGGACATGCAAATCGACGCGGCCGAATAATGACACGAGCAGGTCCGAACATTTCAGGTTGGGCGCTGGCAGGCCTATGCAGCGCCCTACTAGCGGCGTGCACACCAACCCAGACAACTCTGGCACCCGCAGCCGCAAACTTGACCTCTGTCAGTGAGGGTGACCGGCAAGCCATGTCTCATATCCATATTGCAGCCCTCACGGACAATAGAGAAAAAGACGCCATGCTGACCGATATGCTCGGCCGGCCAATGGCGGGCACAGACCTCATGGACTGGCTCAGCACGAGCCTATCAGGACGTGGCCTGACAATAGCGTCCACCGAAACGCAGAGCGATCTTTCGGATAAATGTGTTATAGAACTCGAACTGCGCAGAGCCTATATTACGGCGCAGGCGGCCAGCAAATCATCATCGCTCGTCTTCAATATTCGCAAGGCCGAGCCAGATGCTCCTGCCAAACTGATCCGGGGCAATCATAGCAATATGAACTGGTCCAGCACCAATAGCGAGACGAATGTATCGCTGGGCAGAAGTCTGGACGAAGTTGTGGATGGCATAGCCGATTTTTGCGCACCTGACGAATAGGCGAGGACCTTGGACTAATCCCCACGCCCCCACAAAACCCAAACCGTCGCATTGCATCGCACCGTCAGACTTGCCACACTCTGCCGATGATGAACCTCGTCAAACATCCCCTATCCGGACCAAGCTGGCCGATCCTTGCGATTCTCGCCTCGCTCGCCATGCTCCTTGGCGCGCATGCGTTCGAAATTATCGGAAAATTCGCTCCCTGCCCCCTTTGCCTGCGCCAGCGCGATGTCTACTGGGCCGCCGCTGCGATGGCCGTCGCGGGGCTCGTCCTCTGGCAACGCAAACCGGCCAATCGCTATCTCGTCGCGCTCAACACCATGCTCGGGCTGGTTTTCCTCACCGGCGCCGTCGTGGCAATCTATCATGCTGGCGTCGAATGGAAGTTCTGGGCCGGGCCCGCTGCCTGTTCCGGCGGGGCAGCAGATGTCGGCAATATCGACCTGATCGACGCGCTGAGCAAGCCGATTGCAACTGTCTCCTGCGCCGACGCGCCGTGGACCCTGTTCGGCCTCTCAATGGCGGGTTATAATGCGCTGGTCTCTGTCGCGCTGACGGTTTTCAGTTTCATCGCGGCCCGCACCACCTATCAAAATGCCCTCAAGCTCCACCACGCCGCAGACGCAGACGCGGGCTAAGCCTCCAGCTCAATGTCCCAATAGAGATAATCAAGCCACGTCTCGTGCATATGGCCGGGCGGAAATTTACGGCCGATCTCCTGCAATTGATAATGGCTTGGCTGCGCAGGCGCTTTGGCGGGAAACATCCGCGCTTCTTTCGGCGTCCGCCCGCCCTTGCGCAAATTACACGGCGAGCACGCGGCCACAATATTGTTCCACGAAGTCCGCCCACCCTTCGAGCGCGGGATCACATGATCAAACGTCAACTCGCCCGACACCCCGCAATAGGCACATTTGAACCCGTCGCGCAGGAACACGTTAAACCGCGTAAACGCAGGCGAACGGTTCTGATTGACAAATTCATGCAGCGCAATCACGCTTGGCAAACGCATCTCGAAGCTTTGCGAGCGGACGGTATAATCATACTCGGCAATGACATCCACACGGTCGAGAAAAACGGCTTTCACCACGTCCTGCCAACACCAGAGCGAGAGCGGAAAATAGCTCAAAGGCCGGAAATCGGCGTTCAACACCAGCGCAGGTCCGCCCTCAAGCGGTCTGTCGGGAGCCTGTATCATACCGGCCTCCACGAAAGTAATCCTATGATTTTATATCGTTTTATCCAAGTGAACGCGTCTCTCCTATTCGTGTCTTAGCTCCGATTACCAAAAGGTTAAGTCCAGACTATGACACTTTTCAGATTTGGCGAGCCTGTTTTTTGCGTGCGCGGTCAAAATGTAACCACGCCCAGAGCAGATGCACCGCCACCCCGCGATAGGGCTTCCAGTCCTCGCCCTGCGCCTTGAAGGCCGCAACAGACAAGCGCACATCCGCCCCCGACAGCCGCTTATAGCTTTCCATCAGCCCCACATCGCTCGAAGGAAATGCGTCCACCGCCCCCAGCGCATAAAGCACAACCAGCTCCGCCGTCCACGGCCCAATCCCCTTAACCGCCAGCAACGTCTCGCGCGCCGCCTCAGGCGATGTTTCGGCCAGCGTCCCAAGATCAAGCGGGCCAAGCGTCGCCTCCGCAATAGACTTCATATAGGTGATTTTCGGCCGCGACAGCCCACACGCCTGCAAATCCGCCTCCGGCGCCGCACGCATAGTCTCCGCCGTAACCTCCCCGAGATACGCCTCAAGCCGCCCCCATATGCTCGCCGCCGCCTGCAGCGATATCTGCTGATGGCCCACCAGTTGCGCCAACAAACGATAGTCCAGCACCCGCGCACGCCATTCCGGCACCCCGCAATCCTCATAAGCCAGCGCCAGCGCCTTATCCCGCCCCGCCAGCGCCTCACACCCCGCCTTGATCACACTCCGGGCAGGCGCGCTCACTGAACCAGAACGCCCGCATCAGAACGAGGCAGCGGCGGCACAACCGGCGGCAGGGTCAGCAGCGGAATGCCAAGTATGGTCAGCGCCCCATCGCTAATCTGCAGCGAGAGAAACTGCCCATCCTCGGACGCTGCGCCAATCGCCTGCACAATCAAGGCTGACTGCGGCGGCAACCGCCCCGCTTCCTTCATCGCTGCCGACAGCGCCTCCGCATCGTCGAGCCGAATCTGCACAGGCCCGTCCAGATACCCCGCCGGCGTAATATCAACATCGCCCTTCGCGCCAAATTTCAGCGGCCCCCAATTAAGCCGAAGCTGCGCCAGATCAACCCGACGCGCCACGCCCTCCTGTCCGCCATTATTGGCCAAACCCGTAAACTGCACACGCAGCCGGCTTTGCTGCATCTCTGGCCCAAGAAACGCAAGCCTGCCGCCCTCGATCAGTTCCGGCGAGACCGTCACCCCGTCCCAGTCAACGCCAAGCCGCACCACATCCCCGCGCGCCGCATAATTGGTCTTCAGCCCTCGCACAGACACATCCGCCTCCCCGCTGACAAACTCCGCCAAATTCAGCGTCAGCCCAATATCGGTAAGCCCCTCGCCATCCCACCGAAAGCTCGCCGCAGATTTCTCATCCAGCAAAACCGTCCCGTCAAACTCGCGCGACACCACCTCATTACGCCCCGGCATCCGCGCAATGGCATGGCGATAGTTCCAGGGCTGCATAAACAGCTCAAGCTCTTCACCCCGCCAATCAACCTGCCAATTGCGATAAGATGGGGCATCAAACGTCACCATGAACCGATAAGGAAATCCGCCAAACTCACGCGCCGCATAGTCAATCTCGATCCCCTCTGCGCGCTGCTGGGCAATCCACTCATCAAGCCCCTGCTCAATCTTGCCAATCGCAAAAAACCAATAGGCCGTGTAAAGCCCAACCAGAACAGCAAACCCAATCAACGGCCCATAAAGCCAGCGCCGTGATGGCCCCTTGCCGGTCTTCGCCCCGCTCATGTCTGATTGACCTTGAGATCGGCCCGCGTGCGCCCCTGAATGGCCAGCCCCTCATCAAGCAAGCGGTCGCAAGCCGGCTCAATCTCTCCCTCAAGCCGCGCCATAAACTCCTCCTCCTCAAGCCCTGCCGGAAACACGGGCAGACATTCAACAATAATCTTGCCCGGCCGCCGCCTGATCCCGCGCCTCGGCCAGCAAAGCCCCGCATTGTGCGCGACCGGCATACACGGCACACCCAGCCCCTCATAAAGCCCATGCACCCCCGTTTTATAGGCCGGCGCAGCGCCGGGCAATTTGCGCGTCCCTTCGGGAAAAATCAGAACCTGATGACCTTTATCGGTCCGCTTGCGCGCCTCGGCATACATGTTTTCAAATGTCTTACTCCCGCCCCCGCGCTTGATTGGAATCATATCCGTCCGCCACGCATACCAGCCAAAAATCGGATACCAGAGCAATTCCTGTTTGATGATCACCGCCGGATCATCAAGGATCAGGAACGGGAAGAACGCGTCATACATGGTCTGGTGTTTGCTGGCATAAAGCAGCGCGCCCTTGGGCACATTCTCGCGCCCGCGTATCTCGGTTTCGATCCCCAATATCCAGCGCAGACTGAACCGGACATTCTTCATCCACAGCCGCACCGTCTCCAGCGCAATCCAGCGCGAAAACAGGAAAAACGGCAGCGTCACCACCGCCAATAGGAACATGGAAAAATAAATCCACACCGCAAAGATAACCGACCGGATCAAGACGGCGCACCGTGTTGAGAACCATTGCTTTCAGCGAGAGACACAAGCCCCTCCTCATAGAGCGGACGGCAAGCCGTCTCAATCGAGGTTTCCAGCCTGCCCATAAAATCACCCCGCTTGAGCCCCGTCGGCAAAGGGTCGAGCACTTCAACCACCACCCGTCCGGGCTTGAGCCGGATGCCTTTGCCCGGCCAGAACAGTCCCGCATTCGTCGCCACCGGCACACACGGCACATCCAGATCCTTATAGAGAGCAAACACGCCGATCTTATAGTCCCCCTCTGCCCCGGGCGCGCGCCGTGTGCCTTCAGGATAGATGATCACCTGCCGCCCTTGCTCGGCCCGCCTGCGCGCTTGCCGGATCATGGCTTTAAGCGTTTTCACATTGCCCGCCCGATCAATCGGGATCATCCCGCCGCGCAAGGCATACCAGCCAAATACCGGATACCAGAGCAGCTCCTTTTTCAGGATCACCGCCGGATCAGACAGAATGATAAAGGGCAACAGCGTGTCATACATGCACTGATGCTTGCTGGCATAAATCAGCGGCCCCGAGGGCAGTTTTTCAAGCCCGCGTATGTCAGTCTCGATCCCCGCAAACACGCGCGTCCCCCAGCGCAATCCCCGCGCCCACGCCCGGATACCCGCAATCACCCAGCGCCGCGAAAAAACTATGGCAGGTAGAAACAGTATGCCCAGAACCAGCATCGACCCAACCGCCCAGATCACAAACAGATAAGACCGGATCATCGCAAAGACACCACCCCGTCGCGGCCCGACGACAGCTTGGTCACGCGCCATTTGAGCCATTCCTGCAAGAGCGAGCGAAACGTCTTAAAACTCGAAAAGGGCTGGCTCGGATCAATCTTCGAGCGGACCGGATAGATGATCATGTCTGTGTCGGGCATTGCCTTGTTCATCAGGATCAGGCTGCGCGGCATATGATAATCAGATGTGACGAGCACAATCGAGCCATAGCCGTTTTCGCGTGTCCAATGGCCTGCCTCCTCGGCATTGCCCACCGTTGTCGTCGCCATCCGCCCGAGCGTCACGCAGCAGCTATAGGTCTCCGCCGGACCACCCGCAAGCTGGACAATATCCTCCATCGTGACATCCTCGTGCACGCCGGACACCAGCAATTGCGGCACCGCGCCATTGCTCACAAGCTCAACGCCCGCCGCAATCCGCAAACCCGACCCGCCGGTCAGCGCAATCGCCGCATCCGCGCGCACGCTCGGGTCCGGGGTCAATTTCGCCGTAAACAGGCAAAACGTCCAGAAATCGAAAACGGCAAACACCGCCAAAACGGCCAGAGCGAAAAGGACTAACTTGCGGCGCATGATTATATCGTCCTCGCCAATTCTCTGATGACTGTCCGGCGCGCGGCAATCCGAGCCGAAAAGCCTGCAATAATGGGCGTCAGCAGCAAAATGACAAAATCCCAGAAATCGAGCGTGAGCCGCGGCAACAGCCATGTCCGCTCGGCATTGGCGCCAAGCGCAAACACCAGAAAAGCCGCCACCCCAAGCGCTGCCGCCGCCCCAATCGAGCCGCCGCGCAAGCCAAGCAGCCAGAACCGGCGCTCGAACAGATTGGCAATATAGGGATCCGGCGCGCCGCTCAGATGCAACACATTCACAATGTCCCGTCGCGCCAACAGCGCCGCATGGGTCGCAAACGCAATCACCGCCACCGCCGTCGCCACCAGCAGCGCCACAGCCGCAAACGCCACAAACCGCGCCATCCCCAGCGCCCGCCGGACATCCTGCCCCCATTTGGCATGATCGTCGATCAGCGCATCAAACCCCGCCTCTCCAAGCGCAGTGGCGAGCTTGCCCGCGATATCCGCCCCATCTGCCGCCGTCACCTCGACCAGAACCGGCACGGGCAAACCCGCCGGAAGCCCATCGGTGCCAAACCAGGGCGCCAGCATCTGCGCCGCCTCCTCACGCGGGATCAATCGGGCCGCCGCCACCCCGTCAATCTGGGCAATCAGCGCCTCGGCCTCCCCTGCCGCCCGCGCGTCCACCCCCCGCAACCGCACCGTCAACTCGCCCTCCGCCGCCGCCGTCCACTCCGCCGCCGCGCCATAGCTTGAGCGCGCCGACAAAGCGACAAGCGCGGCCAGAAAGCACAAAGCGGCCACAACAAACAGCAAAGCCGCCTCGCGCGCATCGCTGTGCGGCAAGAGCGGGCTTTCGCGCGGCTG
>CALLCD010000284.1 GCA_938049795.1 uncultured Hyphomonadaceae bacterium
GAGGCTGAAGCCATTTTCACAACCCTTCTATCCGAAGGCATATCTGTGGCCGAAGCCAATCACATGATGGCGCGGGTCAAGCTGTTTGCCTCTGATGTCGCCGCCGCCCGAAAGTATGCAGAAGCCTCTTTCCGCCAAGCCACGGCCAGCAAAAACTTCCAGACCCTAGCCGACATTTACTGGATGAGCGGCGACACTCAAGCCTTTGATACGCTGGTCAATGCGGCGATCTCTCAGCCCGGTCTGATGCTGGAGGCGATCGCGCTCAGGCGCAAAGCCGGATACGAAGCCGACGCGCTCGCCTTGCTGGACGCACAATCAGACCCGTCCGGTCAATCGGCTCCTGTCCAGTCTCTCCGGTCCGCTTTATTGCTGGACCTCGGAGACATTGATGGCGCCATTACGGCAGGCCGCCGGGCGCGCTCAGGGGGCGAGACGCCCGAAAGCAGTCTCAATCTCGTTCGCGCTTTGCTGGCGGCGGGGCAGGTCCAAGAGGCGCTCGACTTGATCCATCAGGCCAGAGCGCTCGATCCTCTCAGCCAGTTCTGGCTCGGCTATGAAGCCACTGCGCTGCGCCTTTTGGACGATCCGCAATATGGCAAGTTGATCGAATATGACCGTCATGTCCAAGCCAGCCAACTGCCCGTGCCCGACGGGTTCGAAACGCTTGAAGCGTTCAATGCGGCCTTCCTGGATCTTCTTGATGAGATGAACCCGTTCGAGGTCCATCCGCTCAACCAGTCCTTACGCGGCGGCGGGCAGGCCCCACACGATCTGACCAAAAGCCGCCATCCCGTGCTCCAAGCCTATTTCAAGGCGCTGGACCAACCCATATCCGAATATATGCGCATCCTCGGCACCTCCCCGACCCATCCAAGTTCAGCGCGCAATACCGGACACTATGAGTTCTCCGGCGGCTGGTCGGTCCGGCTGTCGGGGGGCGGGCACCATGTCAACCACCTTCACCCGCGCGGCTGGATCAGTTCGGCCTATTATGTCTCGGTGCCGGCGGCATCCGCAACACCAGGCGACAAAGCCGGATGGCTCAAATTCGGTGAACCTCCCATCGCGACCGATCCCGTGCTCGCTCCAGAAAAATGGATACAGCCCAAAGCGGGCATGGTTGTCCTGTTCCCATCCTTTCTGTGGCATGGTACCGAGCCCATCCATGACGGCGCCGTCCGTGTGACCGCACCCTTTGATGTTGTCCCCGTGAAAGCCTCCTGAACTATGAGCCTGAAACTTGTGATCTGGGATATGGACGGCACGCTCGTCGATAGTCGCGAGGTCATCCAGACCGCGATGGAGCGCGCCTTCGAACGCCATGACCTGCCGCCACCGGCTTATGAGCAGACCCGCAAAACGGTTGGCCTCGGTCTGGCCGAAGCCTGCGCACAGCTTGTGCCTGAAACCTTCGATCTGGCAGAGCTTCCCCATCTCGTCGAAACCTACAAACACGTCTTCGTCCAGCGCCGCACCGAGGAGAGCTTTATCGAGCCGCTCTATGACGGCGCACTGGCTGCGCTCGAAGCACGGCGCGAAGCGGGCTGGCTACAGGCCATTGCCACCGGGCGCGCGCGGCGCGGCATCAATGCGATTTGCGAGATGCACCCGGGGCTTGCCGATTTCTTCGACACAACATGGAGCGCTGACGATGGCCCGGGCAAGCCGCACCCTTTCATGGTCGATGCGGCCATGGACGCGCTCGGTGTTGAGGCCCATCAAGCGGTGATGGTCGGCGACGCCACCTTCGACATTCTCATGGGACGGGCGGCGAAGGTCCACACGCTCGGGGTCAGTTGGGGCTTTGGCAAACCCGATGAGCTTGATGCCGCCGGTGCTCATTCTATCCACCATGAATTTGACAGTCTAAATACCGAGCTGTCCGGGCTGGCCCTCGGCTCGGACCCATAAAACACGGAAAGCGACGCGGCGCCATGAAACGCTTCTACAAAAATGTCAGCATCGAAAAATCAGGCGCTCTCTGGCGCGTCTTACTTGATGGCCGCTCGATCAAGACACCGGCCAAAGCTGATCTGGTCGCGCCCACTCCAATGCTGGCCCAAGCGCTCGCCGACGAGTGGGCAGGGCAGGGCGAGACCATCGACATCCAGCGCATGCACCTGACGCGCCTTGCCAATGTCGCCATCGACCGCACACCGACCCAGCGCGCCGGCATGATTGACGAGCTTGTCCGCTATTGCGAAACCGATCTCGTCTGCTTCCTCGCGCCCGAGCCTGCCGAACTGGTCGAGCGGCAAATCAGCCAGTGGCGACCTTTGCGCGAATGGGTCGGCAAAACCTTCGGCATCGTCCTGCTCGAAATCCCCGACGGCCTGCTCGCCGCGCCCCAGCCGCCAGCCTCGCTCGAGGCCGCCCGAAAATATGCTGAACAGATGAATGACTGGACCCTCACAGGGTTGGCTTTTGGCCTTGGTCTATTGGGATCTGCCGTCCTCGCCATCGCCGCTGAACAGACCCATATCGAGACCAGCGACGCGTTTAATAGATCCGTAGTGGACGAGGATTGGCAGGCGGAAAGATGGGGCAGGGACGAGGAAGCCGAGGCCGCCCGCGCAGCCTCCAGACGTGAAGCCGAAGCGCTCGGCACCTTCTTCAAATCCTTGCGCGGCGAACCTGAACACTCGCCTATCTAACGGTCCGATACGCGCTCTCGGGACGCTCGGAAAAGCCCGCTGGAACACATTTTTGTGATCGGTAAAATCTAATAAAAACAGCGAAATGGCGCTAAAAAGTGAATAGTTAATCACTAAATGAACGCAAAACATCGCCCCGCTCAGACAAGGTTGCATCCGCCCCTGTCATATTGGCCAAATGATAAATCGTATCATGACACCTGGAGTTGCGGCCGCTGCGTTGGCTGCGTCCGCCCTCCTCGCCCCAACGGCCACCGCTCAAATCGGTCAAAGCATCGAACGCGCCGTGGCCGCCGACCAGCTTCGCGGCGGACCATCTATCCTCCGGGATCGTGGTGACTTCGAACGCCGTCGGGATCGCGGAGATCGCCGCGACCGGCGGGACAGACGCGACCGGCGACGTGACCGGCGCGACCGCACCTACCACGGCCCGCAGCTCAACGCCTTTGGTCAAACCTATGAAGAGGCCAGATATCTGGCCGACGAAGCCGCCTATGCCTGCGCCTGCCAGCTCGAGCTTGACGGCCACAGATATGGCTATCAGGACGCCGGTTTCCGCGGCACGCCCCATATCGAGCAAGTCGGCAAACGCCGCTTCATCATCAAGGGCACGGCCAAACTCGATGACGGGTACAATTACACAGCTCAGCATTATGAGTGCAATGTCCGGCGCGGCACCATTCGCGGCGCCACCCGTCTCAGCCCGGCGCAATATGCAAGCCGTCGCAACTGGCGCAGAGGCCGCAGCTTCGGAGGCTTCAGCTTCTCCTTCGGAAATGGCTGGTAGTCTCTGAATTAAATAAGAAAAGTGGCGCGTCTCTTCACGGGGCGCGCCATTTTTGCATGAGGTCATAAATGACGCATATGGCGCGAGGCCACTTGCTTTGAGCGCTGATCGCTATATCAAAAGGCACAAGAAAACATCACAAGGCGGGGCAAAATGCGCGAAATACTGGAAGCACTAGAAGCAAGACGTGACCGCGCCCGCGCTGGCGGCGGCAAGGCCCGCGCCGAGCGCCAACATGCCAAGGGCAAATTGACCGCCCGCGAGCGCATCGAAGTCCTGCTCGATCCGGGCTCGTTTGAAGAATGGGACATGTTCGTCGAGCACACATGCCACGATTTCGACATGGCCGATCAGTCCATTCCGGGCGACGGCGTGGTCACCGGCAATGGCATGATCAATGGCCGGCTTGTCTTCGTTTTCTCCAAGGATTTCACCGTCTTCGGCGGCTCGCTCTCGGGCGCTCATGCGGCAAAAATCATCAAAGTCCAGCAAGCGGCCATGAAAGCAGGCGCGCCCGTGATCGGCCTGTTTGATGCCGGCGGCGCGCGCATTCAGGAAGGGGTCAAATCGCTGGCAGGCTATGCCGACATCTTCCTCGAAAACGTGATGGCCAGTGGCGTTATCCCGCAGATCAGCGTCATTATGGGACCGTGCGCGGGCGGCGATGTCTATTCCCCCGCCATGACCGATTTCATCTTCATGGTCAAAGACACCTCCTACATGTATGTCACAGGGCCAGACGTCGTAAAAACAGTGACAAATGAAGAGGTTAGCCACGAGACTCTTGGCGGTGCATCGGTCCATGCGGCCAAATCCGGCGTCGCTGATGGCGCGTTTGAGAACGATATTGAGGCGCTGACCGAAATGCGGCGGCTCGTCGATTTCCTCCCGCTCAACAATCGCGAAAAACCGCCCGTCCAATCCAGCTTCGACCATCCCGACCGCGAAGAACCCTCCCTCGACACGCTGATCCCGGACAATCCAAACCAGCCCTATGACATGCGCGAACTGATCGAAAAGGTCGCCGATGAAGGTGATTTCTTCGAAATCAGCCCCGCTTTTGGCGGCAATATCCTGTGTGGTTTCGGCCGCATCGAAGGCGCGCCCGTCGGTTTCGTCGCTAATCAGCCCATGACCCTTGCCGGTGTGCTCGACATAGACAGTTCGCGAAAAGCGGCCCGTTTCGTCCGTTTTTGCGACTGTTTCAACATTCCGCTCGTCACATTCGTCGATGTGCCGGGCTTCATGCCGGGCACCAAGCAGGAATATGGCGGCCTGATCAAACATGGCGCGAAACTGCTCTTTGCTTATGCCGAAGCCACCGTTCCGAAAGTCACCGTCATCACCCGCAAAGCCTATGGCGGCGCTTATGATGTCATGTCGTCCAAACATCTGCGCGGCGATGTAAACTATGCCTGGCCAAAGGCCGAGATCGCCGTTATGGGTGCCAAAGGTGCCGTCGAGATCATCTTCCGCAAAGATATTGGCGACGCTGAAAAAATTGCCGAAAAAACAAAAGAATACGAAGACAATTTCGCCAATCCTTATGTCGCCGCCAAGCTCGGCTATATCGACGACATCATCATGCCCCACTCAACCCGCCGACGCATCGCGCGCTCCTTGCGCACGCTCCAGAACAAATCTGTCTCCAACCCCTACAAAAAGCACGACAATATTCCGCTCTAGCAGCCACATCAGCCCATGCGCGGCCGCTTCTGTAATAACCATTCCGAAACCTTCCCTAAAGTATGGTGTCGCGGTGGCAGGGTTGCAGAATAGGGCGCATGGAAAAATCTCGGCAAAATAGCCTCCTATCGAAAGTCGGAGACCTCGGCGCAATGTCCGCAGACCAAGCGCGCGCGCTGCTCGACGAAGTGTCCGATGACGGCATCGCCTCACGCGCCGAAGCCGAAGCCATCCTCCAGATCAACCGCAAGCTCGACGATGTGTTTCCCGACTGGGATGAGCGGTTTTGCGGCCTGCTCAAAGATTACCTGCTCACGAGCGAAGCGCCTGTCGGCTGGATCGACACCGCGCAAAGCCATTGGCTCGCCGAACAGATCGCTCCTTTCCTTGCCGACGTGAAAGCCAACGAGCTTGACCTGCTCCTCTCCGTCCTGCCCCATGCCGAGGGCGATGCAGAGCCCCTTGCCAAATGCACATTGGACGCCTTTGTCGCTCTTGCGGGCCGGTCTGGCCGGATGACCGCCGAACGGGCCATCCAGCTTGAGACCCTCTTACTCCAAATCGCCACCCCCGAACGGTCATGGATCACCAAATGGGAAGCCCGCGCCCTCCTAAAACTCAATGACCATATCGGCTATGCGCGCAATGATGAAGGCTGGAACACGCTCTATGCCCGCGCTATGGCCAATCATCTCGTTGCTATGGCCCATCCCGCGCCGGAAAACATCATCCCCGATCTTGATCGTAAGACATGGCTGACATCAGACACCGAAGCCGAGCTTGGCGGCACGTATCTGCTCGGCATCCAGTCCGAAGACGAGGGCACATGGTTTGAACGCATCTCGCCCTCGCTGACCCTAGCTGCTTGTGCGCATGCCGAGGCCCGTGCGCTTGCCAAAGAGCCCGCATCCGTGTCGCCCGATGATGGCAATTGGCTGGTCAACCGGCTCGGCTGGTCCAACAAAACCGTCAGCCTTGCCGACCGGACCCTGATCAGCTTTTTCAACACCCATGCTCCGGGGTTCACCCTCGGCATCACAATGGCGACGCGCGCAGTTCACCCGGCCTCGGATATGGCCTTCTCATAAGCTTCGCTCGCCGCAAGCCAGTCCTCTTCGGCTTTGGCCACATCCGCGCTGAGCGCTGCACGGTCGCGCATTAAATCCTGCAACACACCCGCCTCAAGCCCCGGCGCAGCGAGGTCAGCATCAATCTCCTCGATCCGGCGCGTGGCCGTGTTCAGTCGCCGTTCGGCCTCGTCCGCCTTTTTCTTGAGCGGCGCGGCCGCCTTGCGCGCGTCAGAGGCCCGCCGGCGTGCGTCCGCTTTCTGTGCGGGTGTGCTGACAGGGGCAGCGGCTTTAGGTGTTTTTTTGCCCTTGGCCTTCTTCCGCTTCGCTCCGTCCTTCGGCTTCGTAGGCTCACGATCCGCTTGCAGCACCAGCGCGCGATAATCGTTCAGATCCCCCTCATAAATCTCCGCGCGGCCATCCTTGACCAGCCAGAGCTGATCGGCCGTCGCCTCGGCGAGATAAACATCGTGCGTGATCAGCACCACCGCGCCGCGAAAATCATTGAGCGCATAGATCAGCGCCTCGCGACTATCAATGTCGAGGTGGGAGGTCGGCTCGTCGAGGATCAAGACATGCGGCTTGTCGAGCGACATCAGCCCCAGCAGCAGCCGCACTTTCTCTCCGCCCGAAAGCTTCTCGACTTTTGTCTCCACTTTCTCGTGCGAAAACCCCATTGCAGCCGCAATGGCGCGCTGACGGGCGACGCTTGTGTCATCGGGCAGGGCATGGCGGACATGATCAAGCACCGTCTCGCCCAAGGTCAGCTCATCAAGCTGGTCTTGGGAGAAATAGCCAATCCGGATCGCGCGCGGGGCCAGCCGCTTACCCGCCATCAGCGGCAGGCGTTCGGCGATGGATTTGACCAAAGTCGTCTTGCCCTGCCCATTGGTGCCGACAATCGCAATCCGGTCTTCAGGATCAAGCCGCAGCTCGACATTGCTCAATATGCGCGCGTCTTGCCCATAGCCAAGATCTGCGCCCTGAAGCTCCAGCATGGGCGGGGCGAGCTGCTCTTCGGGCGCGGGGAAGGTGAACGGCACGGTGCGCTCGGCCAGCGGAATGCTGATATCCTGCATCCGCTCGAGCATCTTCACCCGCGACTGAGCCTGACGCGCTTTTGACGCTTTGGCACGAAAACGGTCCACAAAGGCCTGCAAATGCGCTTTTTCAGCCTCTTGCTTGGCCCGTTGGCTCTCAAGCTGAGCCGTCTTCGCCGCGCGCAGCCGCAGCCAAGCATCATAACCGCCCGGGCAAATCGACAGCTGCCTATGCTCCAGCGCCATTGTGTGGGTGACACAGCGGTTTAGCAGCTCGCGATCATGCGAGACGATAATCACCGTGTGCGGGTAGCGCTTGAGATAGCCCTCAAGCCACGCCGCGCCCTCCAAATCGAGATAATTGGTCGGCTCGTCCAGCAAGAGCAAATCCGGCTGGGAAAACAAAACGCCCGCAATCGCCGCCCGCATTCGCCAGCCGCCGGAAAACTCGCGTGTGGCCCGCGCCAGATCTGCCGTTTTGAAGCCAAGCCCCATCAACACTTCCGCCGCCCGCGCTTCGGCCGACCACGCATCAATATCCACGAGCCGCGTATGAATATCGGCAATCCGCATCGGATCGGTCGCCGTGTCCGCTTCGGCCATCAGCGCATGGCGCTCAGTGTCCGCCTTGAGCACAACATCGAGGATCGTGTCCGAGGTCGGGGCGACTTCCTGCGCAACCCAGCCGAGCCGTGCGCCCTGATTGAGCTTGATCGCCGCGTCATTGCTTGGCCGTTCCACATCCTCGCGGATCAGCCGGAGCAGGGTGGATTTGCCCGTCCCGTTGCGCCCGACAAGGCCGACTTTCCAGCCCGCCGAAATTTGCGCGGAGGCGGCTTCAAACAGAGGGCGGGCTTCGACCCGGAAATCAAGATTGGATATGGTCAACATAGGCGCGGGTTTAGCGCCATCGGGCCCGAACACAAGGCTTATTCCCACCGCGCAAATTTCGCTTGCTTTTCGAGGTCCGCTCTCTTATGGCTGCGCGACGGAAAACCAAACCAAATCAGACCCCGTCCACAGCGTGACCCTGTCCGGTTTGATAGCCCGATTAGCCGTCTGTGTCAGGACCACAAAACGAAAGGAGAGCCCCATCATGTTTGCCCGTAACTTCCTGCGCAACACAACGCTTTCCAACCGTTTCGCATCCGGCCTGCCCAGTGATTTTCTCTCCCCCAAGCATAAGGATTATCTGGCCATCGTCGCAGAACTTATAAGGCAGTAGCGAGCTGTTAACGCTCGTTCCGTTTTATGCGCATCGGCCGGTTCTGGCCGGTTGAGTTTTGTTTGAGCCCTTGTGCTCTTCTTATGGACATTCCAGATGACCCACTTGGACAGCGCGTCTTTGGCGCGGCCTTCCTTCCTGACCGATCCTGACCATGACAGCGGACTGGCCGTCTTCCAATCCGTCCGGCAGGCACTTGACGCTTATGACGGCGACGACGCGTTTTGCGTGCTCTATCCGCAAGCCATCGCGGCGGCGGCGACCCAATTCCTCGAGCGATTCCCGGGCCAGGTCCTCTATGCCGTCAAAGCCAATCCGCATCCGGCGATATTGCAAACCCTCTGGGCGGCAGGGCTGAGATCGTTTGATGTGGCCTCGATTGCCGAGATTGATCTGGTCCGGCAGACGGCGCCCGACGCTAAAATGTACCTCATGCATCCGGTCAAATCGCGCCAGACCCTGCGCCATGCCTATGCGGCGGGCATCCGCGATTTTGCCTATGACAGCGCCGCTGAACTGGCAAAAATCATTGAAGAAATCGGCGGTCTCTCCGCTGCAGACGACGCGCCCCTACGCTTGCATTTGCGCCTTGCGCTGGCCAATGGCGCGGCGAAAATGTCGCTCGCAGGCAAATTCGGTGTCGAGGGGGGCGAAGCGGTCAGCCTCTTGCGCGCCGCTGCAGCTACGGGCGCAGAACTTGGCATCACCTTCCATGTCGGCTCGCAATGCCACGAGCCCGAAGACTACCGCCGCGCCGTGGGCCGTGTCCGCGCACTGGTCGATGAGGCGGGTGTGCATCTTTCCAGCCTCGATTGCGGCGGGGGCTTTCCCATTGCCTATCCGGGCATGACACCGCCCCCAATGGACACTTATTTCGCCGTCATCGCCGACGCGCTCAAGGCCTATGGTTTCACCGACATCGACATTCTTGGAGAGCCCGGCCGGGCCTTATGCGCCGAAGGCGGCTCCACGCTGGTCCGGGTCGAACTGCGCAAAGGCGACGACCTCTACATCAATGACGGGATTTACGGCTCGCTCTTTGATGCGGGCACGTTCGACTGGGTGTTTCCGGTCAAACGTCATCGCCTCACAAGCGAAAATGATCATACGGACGGCGCAACACCCATGCGCGGCTTCCGCTTGATGGGACCAACCTGCGACAGCCATGACATTCTGCGAGGGCCGTTCCAATTGCCAGTTGACATGTCCGAAGGGGACTGGATCGAAATCGGCCACACCGGCGCTTACGGACAGGCTCTGGCGTCCCGTTTCAACGGCTTCGGCCCGACCGCCGTGTTCGCGATTGCCGAGCAGGGCTTTGGCGACATCTAGCGCGGTCCGCCCGAATCCACGAGACCAAGATGAGGAAACTGTTGCCGTAAAGTCACATTTGTTTTCGAACATATAAAATCACATAAAAACAATGCATGAATTGCCATATCGCCATGCATTTTCGTTTGCGAACTTGTCCCTTAACTGCGATGGTTAAGGGCGCGGTTCAGGGAAGCGACAGGCGCGACACGAGGGCAGTATGTACGATATTCTGGTCATCGGAGGCGGCATCAACGGGGCAGGCATCGCGCGCGATGCAGCAGGCCGTGGCCTCAGCGTGATCCTCTGTGAAAAAGACGACCTCGCCTCACACACCTCATCCTCCTCCACCAAGCTAATCCACGGCGGCTTGCGCTATCTCGAACATTACGATTTCGCCCTTGTCCGCAAAGCGCTGGCCGAGCGTGAAGTCCTGCTCAAAGCCGCCCCGCACATCATCTGGCCGATGCGCTTCGTTCTGCCCCACCAGAAAGACCAGCGCCCCGCATGGCTCGTCCGGATTGGCCTGTTCCTCTACGACCATATGGGCGGACGCAAATTGCTGCCCCCAACCAAAGTGCTCAAGCGCGCCAAAACCGACAGGCTCGACCCGCTCAAGCCCGAGTTCAAAAAAGCCTTTGAATATTCCGATTGCTGGGTCGAGGACTCCCGCCTCGTCGTCCTCAACACAGTCGATGCCGCCGAACGCGGCGCAGACATACTCACCCGCAGCCCCTGTATCGGGCTCGAGCGGCATGACGATCATTGGACCGCCCGGCTCGACACGCCCGATGGCGAACGCACCATCGAAGCAAAGACCATTGTCAACGCGGCCGGCCCGTGGGTCGATGATGTGATCGGTCTGTCGTCGAAATCCGGAAAAAATGGCGGGCAGGTGCGGCTGGTCAAAGGCTCCCACATTATCACCCGCAAACTGTTTGACGGCGACCACGCCTATTTCTTCCAGAACGGTGATGGCCGGATCATTTTCGCCATTCCTTATGAGGCCGGAACCTCCACTCTGGTCGGCACCACCGATGTCCCGTTCGAAGCCAATAAGGATGTCGTCGAAATCTCGCCCGAAGAGACCCACTATCTGTGCGAGGCTGTCAGCGAATATTTCTCCACCCCCGTCACGCCCGATGATGTCATCTCGACCTATTCCGGCGTCCGCCCGCTCTACGAAGATCACAGCGCAGACGCCTCCGAGGTCACGCGCGACTACGTTCTCTCACTCGATGCGGAAGATGGTGCGCCCATCCTGTCCGTGTTTGGCGGCAAGATCACAACCTATCGCAAGCTTGCCGAGGGCGTTTTGAAAATCCTCTCGCGGTCATTGATCGGCATGGCGTCGGACTGGACCAAATCAGCCCCGCTCCCGGGCGGCGATATTCGGGATGCCGATTTTGATGGCTTCCTGGCCAGCATGACGGCGAAATATTCCGGCTTCGACAAACCCCTCCTGACACGGCTCGCCCGCGCTTATGGCACCCGCATGCCGCGCATTCTTGACGGCGCGCAAAGCGTGGCAGATCTGGGCAAGCATTTTGGCGGCGGCCTCTATGCGGCAGAGGTTCAATACCTGATTGACGCGGAGTTCGCGCGATCAGCGGAAGACATTGTTTGGCGGCGCAGCAAGCTTGGCTTGCACATGACGCCAGCGGAGATTGACGCACTTTTTGTCTGGCTCGGACAAAGGGAGGCGGCATAGGGCGCCCATGTGAGAACATGGGCTGAGTTTCAACTTAACTGTAACTGCAAGTGAATCCTGGGAGGATTAAAATGACCAACAAGACTAGATTTCTACTAAGCGCCGGACTGTCCGCGCTTCTGCTGGGCGGAATGGGCCATGCCCAAACATCCGCGGATGATGATGGCGTGCGCGAATTGGACGCCGTCACCGTCACCGGCATTCGTGGCTCGCTCGAGCGCGGCCTCGCTTTCAAGGAAAATTCCGATGTGATCGTCGATGCGATCTCGGCCGAGGAATTGGGGAAGTTCCCTGACCAGAACGTCGCTGAATCGCTTCAGCGTGTGACCGGTGTTGCCATTACGCGTTCGCGCGGTGGTGAAGGTCAGTTCGTTACTGTTCGTGGTCTCGGCCAAGAGTTCAACACGCTGACCTATAAGGGACGCGAACTTGCGACGGAAAACCCCGGCCGCGAATTTTCGTTCGATGTCATTCCATCCGAACTGATCAGCTCGGCGCAGGTCTTCAAGACCACAACAGCGGCGCAAACGGACGGCTCCATCGGTGGTCTCGTCAATATCGAAACCGCCCGCGCTTTGTCGAACCCCGGCTTCCATGTTGCAGCTTCTGCCGGCACACAGCTTGAAAGCCTGAACGATGATTTCGGCTTTAAAGGCGCACTGGTTGCCTCGCAGACGTTTGCGAACGACACAATCGGCGTCATTGGATCGATTGCGTTTCAGGAACGTCTCTTCCGCACGGACACAGCCGAGTCGATTGCGATTGATCAGTCTACCGACTTCAATGGCGACGGCGTGAATGACCGCTTGAACTCGTTCAATGCGAACATCAACGAAGAAGACCGTGAGCGTTTCGGCGCGACACTGGCGGTCGAGTTCGAGCCGAATGATTCCACATCGGTCACTGTCGACTTCCTCTATACTAGCTTCAAAAGCCCAAGTATCTCCTCGTCCTATTCCTACTTCCCGAACCCGGGTGTTGTGACAGGTGCGACAGTGAACGCGGCCAATGATGTTGTGTCCCAAACCTCCAACTTCACCGCCGGTGCACCTTTCTCGAATATTTTCGACTTTGTTGCCCGCCGGACGGAAGTGGACACCGAAACCTTCCAGATCGGTGGCAATTGGGAACAGCGTTTCGGCGACAATCTCCGCTTCGAGCTTGATGCGTCTTACTCAAACTCGGACGGTATCCGCGACGGCCTCGGCACCAATGATGGTGGCGGTAGCTTCTTTGTGGTCAGCTTTGTTGGCGCAAACTTCCAGCAGATTGACAATGGCCGTATCGTGCCAGACATCAATTTCACCGCGCTGCCGAACTTCAATGCGACAACCACTGTGCCGCTTGATCAGTTGCCAGCCGATGGTGCGCGTCTGCACTTCTCGCGGAACTCGTCCAATCAGGTTGAAGACGAGATCTTCACCATCCGCGGCGACGCGGACTGGGAGTTCTCCGACAATGCCACCTTCAGAACCGGTTTCGACTTTATCTCTCGGTCGAAAACCAATCAGCTGTTCGACAACTCCGATGGCGGACGTTTCTGTGGTGATGCGACAATTCCGCTGCCAACCCTCGGCACGGGTCTGTCAGACCCAACCGGCGCAGCGCAAAATGCGTTCTTCTGTGACCGGTCTATCCTGTTCGCAGACCTCTTGACCCCTGACCAACTCGGCACACTCCTGACGCCCTTCATTGGTGAGGATAAGGGCTTCCTCAGCTCGATCGGCGCAAATATTCCGCGGAACTTCCAGACCGTGAACATTGCCACCGTCGAGCAGGCTTTCGAGGCGCTTGCCGCTTTGACTGGGCAGTCTAGCTTCCTGACACCAACCCTGAACGCAACAAGCTCGAGCGACATCGACGAAGACATCATCAGCGCCTATGCGCAGATCGATTTCGAAGGCGACCTCGGCTCTATTCCGTTCACGGCAAATGCCGGTGTCCGTGTGGCCTACACCGATCTGACATCGCGCGGTGTCGGTGCAGTCCTGCAATCGATCGTGCTCGATACCGTCTCCGGTAACAATGCGATCACCGTTGATCCAGCGGCCAATATTGTCGAAACCAATGACTATTTCGACGTCTTGCCAAGCTTCAACATTGCCTTTGATCTGCAAGACAACCTCAAGCTTCGCGCCGGGTTCTCGCAGTCACTTGCACGCCCAACCTTCAATGATCTGACCACGGTCTTTGCCGTCACCCAGATCAATGCAGGACAGGAAGAAGCCGCCGGTGCCAACCCGCAGCTTGAAGCGGTCCGGTCGAACAATCTCGACCTGTCACTGGAATGGTATGGAAACAATGGCCTGTCTCTATCGGCAGCTGGTTTCTATAAGGACATTTCGGACTTCATCACCAACTCGAACACAAACGAGACGATCACGATCCCTGAATCGACTGATCTGGCTGGTGTTGCGCAAGGTCCGCAAGATGTAACCTTCCTCGTTACGGGTCCGCAGAACGGCGACAATGCCGAAGTCTTCGGTCTTGAACTGGCAGGTCAATATCTCCACGAGTCCGGCTTCGGCATCTCGTCCAACATCACGGTTGCAGATTCCAATGCAACCTCGGGCGGTATTTCGGCACCTCTGGAGAACATCTCCGACTTCACAGCCAACGTCTCGGTCTTCTACGAGAATCACGGCCTTCAGGCCCGTGCGGCTCTGAACCATCGCGGCGACTTCCTCGCTTCGACCGAAGGTGAGGGCGGTTTTGCCGAGATCACGGATGACTTCACCCAGCTTGATCTCTCTGTCTCGTACAATTTCGAGCAGTGGGTCGGCTATGATGTCTCGATCTTCGCCGAGGGCATCAACGTGACCAATGAGCCATTCGTGAACATTTCGAGCGATCTGGGAGCGCCTGGAAGTGCTCTGCTCGAAAGCTTCATCGACAATGGGTCACGCTGGTTGTTCGGCATTCGCGGCTCGTTCTAAACGGGTCCGCTGAACCACACTCCATCAAGGGCGGCGCAGCAATGTGCCGCCCTTTTTCTTAGGAGATAGAGTGTCCGTATAGAGAGCGATGTAGATCGTCCGGCTTATCCCGTCAGCATCACGTCAAAATCAAAATACCTGTCATAGACCAGCTCAATCCGCGCGCGCTGGCTCGCATCCCCCATCAGCGTTTGCGGCAGGATCTGATACGTCTTACGCCAATGCTGATGCGGGCCGGTCGTCTCCGTCGAAAAAACAACCCCATCCGCAAGATCAAGCTCAAACCAGAGCGCAATCGAATGCAGCGCGCCGGCCCCAATCAATGCCACCTCTGTCTGGCTCTCAAACCGCTCTGGCGGGCTTGCCGTAAAGTCAAAATGCTGGAGCCGCGCCGTCTCGGACAGAATGCGCACAGTGCCATCCACCCCATCCGCCTCCATATCCTTATAGCCAAGCGGATGGGCAAGCGCCGTCATCGCGCTGAGATCAAATCCGCTGACCGTCCCCAATTCATGAAAAGCCCTGTGATGCGGACACGACACCAGCGCGCCATAAAGCGTCGCGCTCTGCGGAATGATCCGCGCATCCGGTGCGAGCAGCTCCGTCCAGGCATGGCGAAAGGTCGGCAGCGCCCCCTCGCCAACAATCGCATTGTCAAAAATCTCCGTCGTCAGCACATCCGCCCGCTGCGGCAGATCCCGCCCGATCACAAGATCTGTGGACTGTTTCGCCAGAACCGTAATCCGGTCCGCAAACCCGTTCTGCGCGACGATCTTCTGCGCCAGACCCGCGAGCATCTGATTGCCCTCGCAGGCATAGACATGACGCGCCCCCGCACGCGCGGCCATCATCGCCAGAAGCCCGCTGCCGGTGCCAATATCGAGCACAATATCGCCGGGCTTCACCACCGCCTTGATCGCCGCATCATACGCATCGTTGCGCGCCGTATCGGCCAGCATTGGAATATGCCAGAGCGGCGCGGCGCTCGCAGCCAACCGGCCGCGTATAAAGGTCAGCTCGCTGTCATCGGGGAAAGCAGCCTCCGCCTGTCCCATCGTCTCCAGCGCATCAAACGGCGCTTGGGCCTGGAACTGTAGATTGGCAAGTTGCACAAACGCATCGCGTGGCGGCGGCGCACACGCAATCGCCTGCTGGTAATAGCGCCCCGCACGCGCCATATCACGCGCCTGATGAGCCATCCGGCCGAGATAATAGGGCGCCAGCCCAAAGCCCGGATCGAGCTTCGCCGCCGCTTCAAATGCCCCTAGCGCGTCCTGAGGCCGACCGGCCCCCAGATGCGCACGCCCGAGTAAAGTCAGCGCATCCGCCCGCGCGCCATGCTCGGCGATAACCGCTTCAAGACGCGCGCGCGCCTGTTCAGGCTGGCGTGCGCTGAGCAATGTCTCGGCCTCGCGGATGTGCTGGTCTACGCTCATAATGGTCTCCCAAATGCCCCGGTCCTGCGCGGGCGCTGGCTTTGCTTGTAAATCCTTCGCCGCGCTCTGGGCAAGGTGATTGTCAGAGCCGCTGCAAAATGCCAGTTTGCGCGCTCGATGGGAACCCGTCCCAAGAGGAGAGATGACGCATGGAATGGCAAGCGGCCCCGGTTTTTGCAAGCCCCGTTTTCAAACTGAAAATCAATGGCGCTGCGGCTGCGCGCGATGTCTTCCGCACAAAGCTGCAAGAAAGCGCCGGAGACGATGTCCGCGACGCGCAGGGCGCTCTGTCCCATTATCACTCGCGCACCAACGTCTTCGAACAAGTGCCCGAACTTGCCGCGCTCGGAGAGGCGCTGACCAAGGCCGGAAACTTCGTCTATCACGAGCTGATGAACTTCAAACACTCCGGCCCGCTGCGCATGACAAATGCGTGGATAAACCTATGCGAGATAGGCGGCATCCAACCCATGCACAATCACGTCAATTGCCTGCTCTGCGGCACATTTTATCTGCATGCGGACGCCAAAACCAAACTCGTCTTCGAACACCCCCAATTCGCCCCCTCCGCCCACACCGAGCTTTACGACAAGCCCGATGAAGGGCCAAACGCACACGGGCTCAAATTCCATCAGCGTACGGCCCAGTTCGGCGTCGAAGCGGGCGACTGCCTGTTCTGGCCATCCAATCTGCGTCACGGCTATAGCGCAAACCAGACGCCCGGCCGGCTCAGCCTGTCCTTCAATATGATGCCTGATACGCTCAACGTCGATTACCGGCTACGCCCCGAAAGCTAAACGAGCCACGCCTTCGGATGCCGCGCGAGCAATGCTTCAAGCCAGCCGTCAACCTTGTCCGCCATCACCAGCGAAACCGTACAGCCGCCAAACCCGCCCCCCGTCAGCCGCGACCCAAGCGCGCCAAGCGCCACCGCATCCTTCGTCAGGGCATCAATCTCCGGCGTGGACGCTGCAAAATCACCCGCATATGAGGCATGGCTCTCAATCATCAACCCGCCAAACGCCTCGGCGTTCCCCCGCTTAAGCGCCTCAATCGCCGCCAGCGTCCGCTGATGCTCGGTGATAACATGACGCGCCCGCGCCTTGAGCGGATCGGGCAGGGCGGCGATGTCTCCAAGCTCCGCACGACACAAATACTCTGCCTCAAGCGCCGTCGCCGCGTCCTTGCACTCGATAAAGCGCGCCTCATAGCGGCCATCGGTCAGCTTGCGCGAGACGCCCGAATGTACGGTCACAAACCGCCAACCATCGGGGATCGTAATGACCTCGGTTTCAAGGCTCACCGTATCAAGCGCCAAAGCTTCACCAGCCCCCGCCAGCCCGACGGCCATCTGATCCATAATCCCGCACGGCACGCCGATATAGTCATTCTCCACCTCGCGCGCCTTAAGCGCCAGCGTCTTCTGGTCCATCTCCGCCTTGCCATGCGCGCGCGCCGCTCTGAGCACAGCCGTGATCAGCGCAGCAGAGGACGACACGCCGGCCCCGCCCGGAATATTGCCCGAGACCAGCACATCAAACCCACCCCTGATCCAGCCAAGCTCGCCCGCCTTCGCCAAGGCCCCCATCACCCCGTCAGACCAGTCACCCGATGCTGGCTCATTAACGACGCGGACGCTTTCGTCCTCATAGCCTTCAGACCGGATACGGTGGGAGGGCGCATCATTGGGCGCAACCACCACGGTCACCGTCTTGTCGAGCGTGATCGGCAGAACCGTGCCGCCATGATAGTCAATGTGTTCGCCGATGAGATTGACGCGGCCGGGCACTGTGGCGCTGGCGGTCGGCGCGCGCGCATAAATGGCTTCAAACTGGATTTCAAGCGCTTGGCTCATAACACCTCCCGCAAAGCTTTCGCCGCCTGTTCAGGCATCACATCCACGGTAAAAATGCCGGTCGCCTGTTCGACCGAAGCGAGATATTTCACCCGCCCCGGCGCACGCAATAAGGGATAGAATTGCGCCGAAAACTGGAACGCCCCATCCTGGCCAAAGGGCGCCGCATGCAAGCTCAGCATATAAGGCGTATCGGTCCCGAAAAATGCATCATAGCGGGCGGTAATATCACCCAGCAGATGCGCAAACCCGTCCGATTGCGTCTCGTCAAACCCCCACGGGCCAGACACCGGCACCTGCGCGGAAATCCAGACCTCATAAGGAAAGCGCGCAAAAGGCGGCGCATACGCCATCATCCCGCCCGCCTCGGCAATCGCATACTCCGCCCGCCAACCCGCCAATTGTCCGGCCAGATCATAGCCATTTTCAAACGCCTCGAGCGCCGCCGCTTGCGGGGCAGGCACCACAGGAAACGCATAAATCTGGCCATGCGGATGATGCAGCGTCACCCCCACCGCTTCGCCGCGATTCTCGAACGGCAGAACGAACGCCGCGCCCTTGTCGTAAAGCTCGACATAGCGATCAATCCACGCCTCAAGCAAAAGCCGCCGCCGCGCCTGCCCAAGCGTTGCGAGCGAGCCGGTTCCTTCGGGCGCATACACAATCACCTCACACGCCCCGTCCGCGCGCGCCGTCTCCAGCGGGCCTTGTGCGGGCTCGGGCGAGCTCGGATGCAGGCTCGGAAAGCGGTTGCCAAAAACACAAAGCTCGAAATCCTCAAACGGAATTTCCGTCAGCGGGGCACCGGGTTGGCTCGGCGCAAGCGGGTCCGCCGCCGCGCTCGGCTTGAACGTCCGATTGTTCCGGTTCGCCGCATAAATCGACCATGTCTTGCGCAAAGGGTGACGCCGCAGCTCTGCGCCCGCGTTCATATCGAGCCCGTCTCCTGCAACCGGCGGCAACTCATGCGGCTGATAGCCATAGAGAAACAGATCCCGCCCATCAGATTTCGTATGGTGACGGCGATAGACACGCGCCCCGTCTATGGTGCGGTGAAGTGTGCCGATTGGGTCGCTCATAACCTGTCCTTTTCGGTTCGCCGTGTCCTCATATTCCGCCACGGCACGTTCAGAGACGGAATAAGCAGAGCGCCGCGCCAAATCCAGAACTATTTTCGTTTTCGCACATTTATCATGTGAAACCGGACAACTACCCCAAATCTGGCGCTGATGCGTCTAGGCTGGCACCCCATGCGGATCATCCCCAAAGCGCAATTCAATTGGGCGGCCATAAGCGATCTTGTTGACCAGAAGGGCCGTGCTGACACAGGCAACAAATGTAATCGCCATGGCATGGATATAGTGCATGCTGAAGAGATCTGGCCACAAGGCACCAAGACCTGCAACCCGCTCGAACAAGACCGGAACGCTGTCAATCGCCGCATCCTGCAAGTCTGCGAGCGGCCAGTCTTCAAGCGCCACGGGTGGAGATAGCATGAACAAGGCTGCAGGTTGCACCCCGAAGATAAAGATCCCATAGCCGACCACCCCGACCAGAAGCCCCGTCGCCGCAGCCCCCGCATGGACATTGCGGAACACAAGCCCAACCACAAAGGCCGACAGAACCGGCATAGAGAGCAGCCCGTTCAGCTTCTGGATCAGCGCAATCAGGCTCTCAGCGTTTGCAAACACAAGCACCATGCCCACCGACAGCGCGACAAAAGCCAGCTGCACAATCGCCGAAACGCGGGGCACATTGATGTTCTTTTTGAAATAAGCCTGATGCAGATCGCAGACATAAAGCGCCGCCGACGAGTTCAGGATCGAGTTGAACGAAGTCAGCACCGCCGCCGCCATCATCGCCGCAAACGCACCTGACATCCAGTTCGGCAGAATATCCCCGACAAGCTGGCCATAAGCCGCGTCACCAACATCGCCATACAGCTTAAACGCCACGACACCCGGCACCGTCACAATCAGCGGAATAATCAACAGCCGAATGCCCGCCGCCGTCAGCACACCGCGTTGGGCTTCTTTAACCGATTTGGCCGCCATAGCGCGCTGGGTAATGGTCTGGTTGGTCGACCAGTAATAGATCTGGATCAGCACCATGCCCGTCAGCAATGTGTGCCACGGAATGTCCGAAAAATTCTGCCCGATCAGCGACAACCGCTCCATCGGCACATCGGTGATAATATCGAAATTAACCGCCTTCAGCGCCAGATAGACCACAATCAGCGCCATCAAGAGAATGCCAACACCCGAATACGTGTCCGACACCGCAACCGCGCGCAGCCCGCCAAGGATCGCATAGGCCGCACCCACCACCGCAAATATGCTCGCAATCACAAGGAGCGGCGTATCAATATCGAACATGGACTGCATAAACAAAGATCCGCCATAGAGCACCGCTGGCAGATAGATAAACAGATTTCCAAGCAGGAAAAGCACCGCGATAATCGCGCGTATATGCTTGTTATTATAACGCTTTTCGAGCAATTCAGTCGTCGTCGTGCAATTGTTCCGGTAATAGATCGGGATAAATACAAACGCCAGAATGCTCAGGCCAATCACCGCCGCAAGCTCCCACCAGGCCACAAGCAGGATTTGCGATCCGTTCATCCCGACAAGCTGATCGGTCGAGAGATTTGTCAGCGTGATCGAGCCTGCCACAAACATCCATGACAATCCGCCGCTTGCGAGAAAATAATCCTTCGCCGAACGATCTTCCCCGCCGCTGCGGTCGCCCGTACCCCGACAATGCACCCATGTCATAAAGCCGATAAAGCCGGTGATGAGTAGAAAGACCGCAATCTGAGTGGCATTGATCATGCGTAGAGGGCCTCCCAACCCGAAGAATCTGCATCTTCCTACCTTTCCCTATTCTGCGGGG
>CALLCD010000285.1 GCA_938049795.1 uncultured Hyphomonadaceae bacterium
GAAACGACATTTATGTGTTCGGACTATGACTTATCCAGCGCCGAGCGCCGCGATCCGGTCAATCTCGTTAACGTCCCCGCGTTCGAGCGCCTTAATCGCACGGGCCGCAATATGCCGCGCCGTCAGCCCCGCCGCTTCATACATGGCCGCAGGCGAATCATGGTCCTGAAACACGTCCGGCAGCGTCATCGTGCGGATTTTCACCCCTGCATCGAGCGCGCCCGCCTCAGCCAGATGATGCAAGACAAACGCCCCGAACCCGCCCACAGAGCCCTCTTCGAGCGTGATCAGCACTTCATGATCTTTGGCAAGCCGCGTCGTCAGCTCCTTGTCCAGGGGCTTCGCAAACCGCGCATCTGCCACTGTCACCGACAGCCCTTGCGCGGCCAGCATATCCGCCGCCTTCATCGCTTCGGCCAGCCGTGTCCCATAAGACAAAAGCGCAATCGTCGTCCCCTCGCGCAACACGCGGCCCTTGCCGATCTCGAGCACTTGCCCGACCTCTGGCAACTCCACACCGACACCCTCGCCGCGCGGATAGCGGAACGCGCTCGGCCGGTCATCAATTGCCGCCGCCGTGGCCACCATATGCACAAGCTCGGCCTCGTCTGCCGCCGCCATGCAGATCATGCCGGGCAATGCGCCCAGATACCCAATATCGAAACTGCCCGCATGCGTCGGCCCATCCGCGCCCACAAGCCCCGCCCGATCAATCGCAAAACGCACCGGCAGGTTCTGAATGGCGACATCATGAACGACCTGATCATAGCCGCGCTGCAAAAACGTCGAATAAATCGCGCAAAACGGCTTCATCCCGTCCGCCGCCAGCCCCGCCGCAAAGGTCACCGCATGCTGTTCGGCAATCCCGACATCAAAGGTCCGCTCCGGAAACGCGTCGGCAAACAGGTTCACCCCCGTCCCCGACGGCATCGCGGCGGTAATCGCGCAAATCAGATCATCTTTTTGAGCTTCTTTAACAAGGCTCGCCCCGAACACATTCTGATAGGCGGGCGCGTTCGGCTTCGGCTTGTTCTGCTTGCCGGTCACAACATCGAACTTGGCCACGCCGTGATATTTGTCCGCCGCGCTCTCGGCCGGCTCATAGCCTTTGCCCTTTTGCGTCACGACATGGATCAGGATCGGCCCGTTCATCATCGCCTTGCAATTCTCCAGCACCGGCAGCAGCACATTCAGATCATGCCCGTCAATCGGCCCGACATAGTAAAAGCCGAGCTCTTCGAACAAAGTCCCGCCCATCGCAAAGCCGCGCAGATATTCCTCCGCCTTTTTCGCCGGAATCTTCAGCCCGATCGGCTCGACCATCTTCTTGGCAAACTTGCGCAATCCACGATACGAGCGCGAGGAGACAAGCTTTGACAAATGATGGCTCATCGCGCCTACGGGCGGGGCAATCGACATGTCATTATCGTTCAGGATCACAATCATCCGCGAGCCATCCGAGCCCGCATTGTTCATCGCCTCATACGCCATGCCCGCCGACATTGACCCGTCGCCAATCACACAGACCACATGATTGTCATTGCCCTGCATGTCGCGCGATTTGACAAAGCCTAGCCCCGCCGAAATCGACGTGGCCGCATGCGCTGCGCCAAACGGATCATACTCACTCTCGGCCCGCTTGGTAAAACCCGACAAGCCGCCGCCCTGACGCAAAGTCCGGATCTGATCGCGCCGTCCGGTCAAAATCTTGTGCGGATAACATTGATGCCCGACATCGAAGATCACCTTGTCGTCCGGCGTATCAAACACCGCATGTAGCGCCACGGTTAGTTCAACCACACCCAGCGCCGAGCCAAGATGCCCGCCCGTCACCGACACCGTATCAATCACTTCGCTTCGGACATCATCGGCAATTTTGCCAAGCTTTTCCGGCGTCAGGCCGTTCAGGTCAGCGGGGTTGGAAATCTGGTCCAGATCAGGTGTTTCAACAGGCATGACGGGTCAGCTCTCCGTTCTACTCAGGCAATCTTCAATGCTCTCGGTCGAGAACATAGTCCACAGATTGTAGCAATATATTGGCACGATTGCGAAAAATCGCCATATGTTCTTTAGCCTGGGCGGCGAGAAGACGCACCCTTTGTTGTGCACCTTCAACGCCGAGCAGCGTCACAAATGTCGATTTTCCGGCCTCGTCATCCTTGCCTGTGGCTTTTCCCAATTGCGCCACGTCGCCCGTCACATCAAGTAAATCATCCGCGATCTGATAGGCCAGCCCGAGATCGTTCGCAAACCCCGCCAGCGCATGCCGCTCGGCTTCGCTCGCCCCGCCAATAATCGCGCCGGCTTCAACCGCATAGGAGATCAGCGCCCCGGTTTTCATCCGCTGCATCCGTGTAATCGTGTTGAGATCACGCACATGTTCGCGGCCCAGCATATCAATCATCTGCCCCGCCACCATGCCCCGCGCGCCCGCCGCCTCGGCCAGTTTCGAGATCAGATGCAGCCGCACCGTCGCGCCGACCTCCATATTCTCGTCCGCGAGCACCCCGAACGCCAGCGTCAGCAAAGCATCCCCCGCCAGCACCGCCGTCGCCTCGTCAAACGCCACATGCACCGTCGGCTGGCCGCGCCGCAAATCATCATCATCCATGCACGGCAAATCATCATGCACGAGCGAATAAGTGTGCACGCATTCGAGCGCAGCGGCCGCATGCAGGAGCGGCGTCTCCGGCGCGCCAAACATCGAGCCAACCTCAAGCAGAAAGAACGGCCGGATCCGCTTGCCATTCGCCAGCCCCGCATGCCGCATCGCCCGCATCAGATCCGCCTCGGGGCCAGCCGCCGCCGGGATAAGCTGATCGAGCGCCACCGTAACCTTGTCGGCAATTTCCGTGAGGCGTGCGGCGAAATCGGTCATATGTGGTCAGCCTGCAACGATCCTAGCCAAAGTCCGCAGGCTCGGTCGTGCTCTTCCCGCCCGCGCCCTGCACAATCTGTTCAACCTTGAGCTCCGCCGCCTTGAGCTGCGCCTCGCAATGGGACTTCAGCGCCGCCCCGCGTTCATAGATCGCAATCGACTGCTCGAGCGCCACATCCCCGCGTTCAAGCTTGTCCACAATGCCCTCAAGCTCTTGGAGCGCATCTTCAAAACTCATATCCGCAACCGGCTTCGGTTTGGCTGTCGCCATGACCACATCTCCTTCTTTGCCGTCACCCTATTGAAACAGGTGCCAGCCGACAATCAATTAATCGCGTCCCTCGGGATAGTGATATTCGCGAAAGCCCCAATAACTGTCGCGCCCATTATAAACGCAGCGCCATCCCAGCTTGCGCAGCTCGCGCCGGATCATCCGGTTAAACCAGCCATGGGCGGCGAGGAACACTTTTCCCTTGGCCGCGTCCTCATGCAATTGCTTCGCCGCAATCCGCGCCCGCGCCCGTGCTTGCCTGATACTTTCCCCATCGAGCGAATGCCCGCCAATCCACACGATCCGCGACACGACATTCCAATTGCGCGGCAGCAGTTTCAGCCAATCAAGTCGCGGCGGCGGCAGGGGCGCTTCATTGAACACGTCAAACGCCTCGGACGCTTTGCCGGGCGCAGCCATCTGCATGGTCTCTCTGGCGCGCAAACGGGCAGAGGTGAAAAACAGATCCGCATCCGCCACCGCCGCTATCAGCCGGTCCGGCGGCACCTGCCCTGCTTCCAGCCCGCCCGCTTCATAGGCGGCCCACCAGTCAATATATTCACGCCACGACAGACGCGGCCCGACATCACGGTCCAGCGCCGGGCGACCATGCCGCGCAACAATGATTGGCCCCCTCGTCATATGCGCAAAAAATCTCCGTCCGTCTGCCAATGCGTCCGCACCATCAATACCATGGCCAGACCCTCAAACACTCTAGGCTTTGCAGGTAGCCTTGTTGCCAGTCAGGAGCAAGGATTCGCGGACAAACTCCGGATTATTTGTCCGGGCGTGGCCGGTTGAGCGCTTTGACAAAGCCCGACACGCGCCGCCCCGTCCCCAGATCCGTGCCCGCAATCTGGTCGGTCCGCCGCCGGATGCTCGCCAATGTGCCCGAGAGCTTTTCCGGCAATGCGTTTTCAGCCAGCCGCCAGCCTGCCGCCAATGGTCTTATTCCCCTGCCGCTACGCACCGTGCCGACTTTCGCAGGCAGCGTATACGTCTCGTAATATTTCTTATAGGCCGCGTCCCCTGCGCCCATATCTGCCATGACATGCCCTGTCCGTTCCATGTCGCAGATAATATCGCGGATCAGCAAATGCCCGGGCGAATAGCGCGCATAGTCATTGTCAAACACGGTGATCCAGCCATGCACAATCGTGTCCGAAATCAGATCCAGTTCGGCGGCCACCAATTGCTCGCCAAAGCGCAGCGTCGAAAGCCGTCCGGCAAAACGCCCCTCCCGACACGCAAACAGATTGCGCATCAAGCCCTGCACCCAGTCCGGCGCCAGCACATCATGCAATCCGGTCGCATTATACTGCGCGCTCTTACGCTCGAGCAGCCAGTCGAGCGCCGCCTCGGATCGGTCATCAGCGACAAAACTCATGCCGCCAAACTCCTTGTCGATCAACCGCCCTGCGCGTCTGATATTCTTGGCATATTTCGGAAACAGATCCCGCTGATTGGCCAGAAACGCCGCCGCGCCGCCAGCCCCCAACACCGCCTGCCCAACCGCCGCAACACCGCCATCACAGTTCAGCCGGTCGCCCGAGAGCTGCAAGCCATTGACCGTCATCCCCTTAAGCCCGGCCTCCGCCAGCCACCCCGCAGGATCGCGGTCCAAAAGATCGGCCCGCACCACCGGCCCATGCCAATCGGAAAACACCGCCCCGACAGGCCGCGCCCATTTGCCCGGCCGCACATGCAGCGCCCAATATCCGGCCAGCTCCTGTCCATCGTACAAGACCGCAATCCGCGTATCATCCCGCACAAGGCTAAGCTGATGGGCAAACTCCAAATCAAAAAACGGCGAATCAAAGCGCGCATCCGCGTCCCGGATCGCCGTTAACGCGGCCAGCAGCCCCGCGTCCAGATCAGAATACCGAACCAGCTTTGTCGTCATCGTATCATCTTCAAAATTTGTTCCTTAACCGCGCGAGCCAAAAGCGCGGCCTAGAGCGGTTTCCAGACCCGTTTGGGCGGACAGTCGAGCCCTGCATCCTTGCGACACCTCTTCGTGGTCCATGCCACGGTCTGCCCCCGCCCGATCAGATGATCAAACGGCACAAACCCCACAGACGCCCGCTCCAGCGACACACGCGGCGTACATCCTGCCCTGTCGATAATCCCGTCCACCGGCGGACAATGCCCGCTCGGATCACGCGCATCGGTCGAATTGTCCCGATTGTCCCCCATAAAAAAGAAGTGCCCCTCGGGAACCACATAGACGCCCGTTGTGTCATTGGCCGAGTTGCGCTGCCATTGATGCACCAGAATCTCGCGGTCGCCATGCCGTTCGGTAAATTCGCGCGTTTCCTGCGCCCGCGTCCATTTATGCGGCACATAGGTCAATTGCCGCACAAATTCCGTCTCGACCGGCTCGCCATTCCGGTACAGCATCTCGTCGCGCATCTCGATCCGGTCGCCGGGCAAGCCCACAAGCCGTTTGATCATCACACGTTTGAAATGCGGATGCATGAACACGACCACATCTCCGCGCTCGGGCTGACGGGCAAATATCCGCCCCTCACCCAGCGGCAAAATCCGGCCCACCCCCCACGGCACCGAATAGCGCGAGTAGCCATAGGCATATTTGTTGACCAACACACGGTCACCCACTTGAAGGTTCGGCACCATGCTTTCAGACGGGATCACACGCTGCTCATACAGAAACAGGGAAATAAAGAACACCGCCGGAATAAACACCACCAGAAGCCGCCCCCACTCGGCCAGCTCATTCTTCACCTTGTCCCCAAATGTCAGCGGCTCGGAGATCACGTCTTCCGGCTCGGCCTCGGCCTCGGTCTCGGTCTTGGTGTCCGTTTCGCTCACGCAGTCATTCCTATTCGCAACAAAGACATGCCCGCAGCAAACCCTGGACATAAGTTTTCAATAACGCTCCGGCGAGAGATTGCCCAGCCTCTTTGGGCACTGAGCTGCAATCAATCAGGCTTTCTCCAAGAAATACAATGATCAAATACCAATAAACTTGTCTGGATGCCCGTCCCTAGGCCAGCCGGTAAATGTCCGGACCCTCTGTGCGCTCACGCACCACTTCGCCCCGTCCGATCAGGCAATTGAGATGCGCCAGCGCCTCGCCCGTCGCCAGTCCGATCAGATCCTCCCCGATCTTGCGTCCGAAAATTGCCGGAAACACATCGACCACACGGCGCGGTTCCTCGCCCAGCCGCTTCTTCAGCCGCACCAGCGCCTTCTCATGCCCATCAATCAAGCCCTGCAAGCGGTCATGCGCGCCGGTGAACGGCTCATTATGCGCCGGCAACACTAGGACATCCGCCGGCACCGCCTGTTTGAGCCGCGCGCAGCTGTCCATCCAATCGGTCAGCGGATCAGCCTCCGGCTCGGTCGGATGCACCGACACATTCGACGAAATCCGCGGCAGCAATTGATCGCCCGAAATCAGCACATTCAGCGCCGGACAATAAAGACATGAATGCTCCGGCGAATGGCCATTGCCTGTGATCACCTGCCACGTCTCGCCGCCCATTTCGAACCCGTCGCCATGGCTCAGCCTATGGAAACTGTCCGGCATCGTGCTCACCCCCATCCCGAACCGGCCAAACCGTTCGCGATAAGATTGCAGCGCCGTCTCCGGCCAGCCTGCCCGCGTGTAAAACTCAATCGCCGCCTGCGGGGCCTCGCGCCCCGTATCCGCACACAGCATCCGGCACGTCACATATTCGAGCCGACTGATCCACAGCGCCGCGCCCGTCTTGCGATGCAACCAACCCGCATTGCCGACATGATCGGGATGCATGTGCGTTACAATCATCCGCTTGAGCGGCCGTCCATCCATCTTGTCCGCCAATATCGTCCGCCACGCCGCTTTGCCCTCATCGGTCGGCATGCCCGTATCGACCAGCGTCCAGCCATCGCCCTCATCAATCAGCCAGAGATTGATCCAGGCCAGCGAGAACGGCAGCGGCATCCGCAGCCAATAGATCCCGCGCGCGACCTCCATCACCTCACCGGCCTCGGGCTTGTCGTC
>CALLCD010000286.1 GCA_938049795.1 uncultured Hyphomonadaceae bacterium
GCCTGTGGTGGCGCTTGGCAATCGGGTGCGCAAACAGGCCAAGCGGTCGCAAGAGCAAATGGAAGAGGTGACCTCGCTTCTGTCTGAGGGGTTTCAGTCGGCGCGCACGGCGCGGGCTTATGGGCTTGAGCCTTATCAGAAGGACAAGGCGGCGCGCGGGTTTGGTGCGCGGGCGGCCCTTTTCCTCAAAGTGCTCAGGAACAAGGCGGCGGTTGATCCGATTCTGGAGGTTGCGGGTGGCTTGGCGATTGCGGGTGTGCTGGCATTTTCGGCTTGGCGGATTTCGAGCGGGGCTTCGAGCATTGGCGACTTTCTCGGCTTTATTGCGCTGATCGCGGTGGCGGCGCCGGAAGTGCGGGCGCTGGGCGGGTTGAGCGCGCTGGCACAGGAAGCACGGGCGGCGGGCGAGCGGTTCTACGAGATTGTCGATGCGCCGAACCGGACCGAGGATGGTGCTGCGGTGTTGGGCAAAGTCGAGGGTGGCATTCGTTTTGAGGACGTGCATTTTTCCTATGGCGGGAGCGGTGACGCGGCGCTGAAGGGGCTTGAGTTCGAGATCAAGGCCGGTGAGCGGGTTGCGATTGTTGGCGCGTCGGGGGCGGGGAAATCGACGCTGTTTAATCTGTTGCTACGGCTTTACGATCCGTCCTCGGGGCGGGTGCTGGTGGATGGTGTGGATGTGTCGGAGGTGTCTGTTGCGACGCTGCGGGGGGCGATGGCGCTGGTCGAGCAGGAGCCGGTTTTGTTTGATGATACGGTGGCGGCGAATATCGGGTTCGGGCGTGTGTCGGCGGCGCGCGAGGAGATCATCGCGGCGGCAAAATTGGCCTATGCGGATGAATTTATCTCTGATCTGGCAGAGGGATATGACGCGCCGGTGGGCGAACGGGGAAGCCGGTTTTCAGGTGGGCAGAAACAAAGGCTGGCATTGGCGCGGGCGGTTTTGCGCGATGCGCCGATCCTGTTGCTGGACGAGGCGACGAGTGCGCTGGATGCGACGAGTGAGGCGGCGGTGCAGGCGGCTTTGCAGGCGTTTTCGGCTGGGCGCACGGTGCTGGTGATTGCGCATACGCTGGTTTCTGTGCGCTGGGCGGACCGGATTTTGGTGCTCGATGGGGGGCGCGTGGTCGAGGACGGCACGCATGAGGCATTGCTCGCGCGTGATGGGGTCTATGCACGATTGGTGCGTGATCAGTTGAGTTGAGTTGGCGCGCGCGGGGCATAGAAAAACCGGCAACACATGGGGGGTTCTGCCGGTTCTGATATGGTCTTTGGGCGGATGATTAGAAGCGGTAGCGCATACCCGCTGACAGGGTGAACCCGTCGGGCCGGTCGCTGACATCGGCATTGAACAGGTCTGCGGTGCCGCCGCCAAGGAAACGGCGCTCGGCGTCGATGCCATAGGTCTTCAGATAGCGGCCTTCGCCATAGACTTCGACTTTTTCAGTGACGAAGACGGTGGCGCCAATCGCGGTCTGGGTCGCAAAGCCGGTGTCTTCGCCAGTGACGCCGAAAGCGGGCGCAGGCGCGAAGGGGGCTGCGGGCGGGACATAAAGGACATTGGTGTCAATAATGCCGACGCCGAAACCGCCGCCAAAATAGGGGACGATAAGCTGGTCGTCGCGCCATTGGACGTCGGTGTAATTGTTGGCGAAAATGAACAGGCTTTCCTGCGATCCGGTGAAGATCTGGTTGCCGCCATTAAAGCTGCCATCACTGACATCCGCGTCGAGATAGCTCACTTCAAGCTCGATGCGCGGATGGAACAGGCCCCAGAACTGGAAGGGAAGCTGATAGCCGATGGCGCCGCCGAAATAGATGTCGGTGCCGAACTCGACATCGACATTGGCCGGTGCGCCTGCAACGCTGCCGCCGACGGCTGCGGGAATGGCTGGATCGGGATTTTGGACGCCTTCAAAGCTGGCGTCGCCCGGGAAGCCTGCGCCGACAAAGGCGGAGACATAGAAGCTGCTATCGGCAGGCTCTGCGCCGAACAGGCCTTGTGCGGTGGCTGTGGCCGACAAGCAGGTGGCGGCGAGGAGGGAGGAGAGGCCGAGTTTTGTAAGTATGGATGACATTGAATTTATGATCCTTTTATGATGTGCACCGGTTGGGAAGGTGCTGCGTTTGTCTATCATCGAAAGGGGCGCGCCGAGATTACATTCGCGTGACCTTCTGCCTTGAGCCGGGTGTGTTGCCGTGAGGACACATGTGGGCGGCGCGGCGGGGAGCAAATCTCACGTTTCGCTTTTGTCACGGTCTGCTAAAAGGAGCGTGGAATGGACCTCAGCGAACAGATTTAAGGTGGATTGTGATGACCCGGACATATGACGTACTCATTCGCGGGGGCACGATTGTCTCGCCCGGTGGCGAAGGGCTGGCCGATATTGGCGTGATTGGCGGCAAGATTGCCGAGATTGGCGCGCTTGGCGGGGCGTCGGCGGGCGAGGTGTTCGAGGCGGGGGGCTTGCATGTTTTGCCGGGCGTGGTGGACAGTCAGGTGCATTTCCGTGAGCCGGGGCTTGAGCATAAGGAAGATCTGGAGACGGGCGCACGCTCGGCCGCGCTTGGCGGCGTGACGGCCGTGTTCGAAATGCCGAACACGAATCCCTCGACGACGACGCCTGATCTGATGGAAGACAAGCTGGCGCGCGCCAAGGGGCGGATGGATGTCGACCATGCGTTTTATGCAGGTGCAACGAAAGAGAACCCGCATCTGTTGGCCGAGATGGAGCGCATGGCCGGATGCTGCGGGGTGAAAGTGTTTATGGGCTCGTCTACGGGGTCTTTGCTGGTTGATGATGATGCGGGGGTCGAAGCGGTGTTGCGGGCGATTAAGCGGCGTGCGGCGTTTCATTCTGAAGATGAGTTTCGCCTGAAAGAGCGCGCGCATCTGGCGGTGCAGGGGGACTGGAATTCGCATCCCGTGGTGCGCGATGTCGAGACGGCGGTGTCGTCGACCACGCGGCTGATCCGGATTGCGCGCAAGACGGGCAAGCGCATCCATGTGCTGCATATTTCAACGGCGGAAGAGTTGGAGCTATTGCGTGAGGCGAAGGATGTGGCGAGTGTGGAATGTCTGCCCCAGCATCTGACTTTGGAAGCGCCCGAGGCTTATGACCGGCTGGGGGCTTATGCGCAGATGAATCCGCCGATCCGCGAGGGTCGCCACAGGGACGCTTTGTGGCGGGCGCTTAATTCGGGGATTGTCGATGTGATGGGCTCGGACCATGCGCCGCACACGATCGAAGAGAAAGCGCGGCCCTATCCGGCCTCGCCCTCGGGGATGCCGGGGGTGCAGACGATCGTGCCGCTGATGCTGACCCATGTGGCCAATGGCAAGCTGACCTTGCAACGCTTTGTTGAGCTGACAAGCGCAGGGCCGCAGCGTGTGTTTGGTATGGCTGATAAGGGGCGGATCGCTGAAGGCTATGATGGCGACTTTACGATTGTGGATCTCAAGCGGAAGGAGACGATTACGACAGAATGGTCGAGATCTAAGTGCGGCTGGACGCCTTTTGACGGGTTCGAGACGACGGGCTGGCCGATTGCGACGATCATTCGCGGTCATGTCGTGATGCGTGAGGGGGAAATTTTGCGCAAGGGCGGCGGGCAGCCGGTGCGGTTTAACGAGACGCTTTCTGCGGAAAGCTAGATGAATACTGCACAACGGGGGTGGTATTTAGGCGCGAACATCTTTAAACAGGGTTTCGGAGCGGGACTACACTTGCTTCAGCCATGATCCCCTTTTTGGCAAAATTGGCTCACAATCGCCGGACATTCTTTTTTGAATGACTTCGATTGTGAGCCATATTTGTATCTGGGCTCAGGCGCGGGGGCGCGGGCCGCTTTTGTTTGCGTTCTATTTTTTGGATTGGGATTTTTTCCGCAAGCGGCTTTTCATTGTTGATGTTTTCTTGGTGCCGCGTGAGGGCGGGGCGTTGCCGCTCGATTTGGGGGCTTTGCGTTTGAACGGTTTGTCGCCGCCTGCGCCTGTGCCCGCACGTTTCTTGAAGGGTTTGCGCTGTTCGGGGCGGTCGGGGCGTTCGCTTCGTTCAGGTCTTTCGGGCCGGTCGCTGAAATCGCCCTTGGGTTTGGCGGATTTTTTATAGGGTTTGGATTTATTGGGCGGGCCGTCTTTGCCGCCGCCAAATTTTTTGCCACCCGGTTTGCCGCCGAATTTCTCGCCACCGGGGCGACGGGCTGGGCGGGGGCCGGAGGGGCGTTTGCTGCGGGGCGGGCGGGCGTCGCCAGCGTCTTCGGTGAGGACTTGCGGGACGCCATCAATTTTGGTGACGGAGATGGATTTCTCGAGCAGCATGTCCTTGCCGATGGCTTTGAGGAAGCCTTCTGTGCTGGCCGGAGCCAATTCGACGAAGGTGACATTCGGGTGGACACGGATGGCTCCGATGGCGGATTTGTCGAGCTTGCCTTCCTTGCAGAGCATGGGCAGGAGCCAGCGCGCTTCGGCGGTCTGGTTGGCGCCGACCGACAGGGAGAACCATTCGCCATTTGCAAAATCATCGCTGCGGGGTTTGCGTTCGCGCGGGGGGCGGTCTGCGCGCTCGGCTCTGTCTCTGCCGCGCTCATTGCGGTCACGTTTCTCGCGTGGGGGACGTTGGTCACGCACTTCGCCAAGCTCTTCGGGGGCGGATTTTTCTTCGCGCTTTAGACGGACAATGGCGCCGGCGATCTGGTCTGCGCCATAGCGTTCGAGCAGCGCTGTGGCGAGGGCTTTGTCTTCGTCGCGAAGGAGTTCGGAAAAAATCGGGTTTTCGAGTAGGCGCTCATTGTCCTTGTTCCGGACATCTTCAGCGGAGGGCGGTTTGACCCAATCGGCGTCGATCTTGGCGTTTTGTAAGAGGCGTTCGGTGCGGCGGCGGTCGGATGGGCCGATGATCAGTGCCGAGACGCCTTTGCGGCCTGCGCGGCCAGTCCGGCCTGAGCGGTGCAAGAGGCCTTCGCGGTTTTTCGGCAGATCGGCATGGATGACAAGTTCGAGGTCGGGCAAGTCGATCCCGCGTGCGGCGACATCGGTGGCGATGCAGACTTTGGCGCGGCCGTCCCGCATGGCTTGCAGAGCATGGGAGCGTTCTTTCTGGCTGAACTCACCGGAGAGGGCAACGGCGGAAAAGCCGCGATTGTTCATGCGCGAATGGATGCGGTTGACCGCCGCGCGCGTGGCGCAGAAGACAATCGCGTTCTTGGCATCATAATAGCGCAAGATATTGACCAGTGCGTTTTCCTTGTCGCCATGAGCGACGGTGATGGCGCGGTATTCAATATCCGTGTGCTGAGATTTCTCTGCAACCGTGTTTACGCGGACGGCTTCGTTCTGGTACGTCTTGGCGAGATTGGCGATGGAGCGCGAGACGGTGGCCGAGAACATCAGCGTGCGGCGTTCTTCGGGAGCGGCATCGAGAATGGTCTGCAACTCGTCGCGAAAGCCCATATCGAGCATTTCGTCGGCTTCGTCGAGGGTGACGATTTTCAGCTCGTCCATGTTGAGCGAGCCGCGACTGACATGATCGACGAGACGCCCGGGGGTGCCGACAACGATGTGTGCGCCCTGATTGAGCGCGCGGCGTTCGTCGCGCATGTCCATGCCGCCGACACAAGACGCGATGCGCGCACCGGCCTTGGCAAACAGCCATTCAAGCTCGCGTTTGACCTGCAAGGCGAGCTCACGCGTCGGCGCGATGACGAGCATGAAGGGCAGATCGGCGCGGTCGAGGCGGCCGTCTTCATTGAGCATGTCAGCGGCCGCCGCAATGCCGAACGCAACGGTTTTGCCCGAGCCCGTTTGCGCGGAGACGAGCAGGTCTTTGCCGGCAAGATCGGGGTCAAGCATGGCGGTCTGGACGGGCGTTAAGGTTTCATATCCGCGAGCGGACAGGGCTTCGGCGAGCGCGGGCGCGACACCTTCAAAATGGGTCATGTGTTTTCTTTCAGGCTCGACATTTCGAGCTTTGGGGGAGGACGCGCGGTCCACCCTCACTGGTAGAAACTGACGCCTATACTGGTGCCTAGCGGTTACAAGGTCTCGGCGCGGGGCACAAGGGCTGGGGGCATTTAGCCTATGACTGTATAGTCACGATCTATTGAGCGCGCGCCGATGAACCGGGCGAGGCGGGCGGTTTCGGCGTCAAGTTTTTTGGCGCGGGCGGGGGTCCATTTTACGCCCTGCTCGGTCCAGAGTTTCTTGACGTGGAGCTTTGCGGATTTGCGGTCGGAGACGATCTCTATACGTCCGATCAGGCGAGCGCCTTCGAGCAGCGGGTAGATATAGTAGCCATAATCGCGCTTGGCGGCGGGGACGAAAATTTCGATCCGGTAGTCAAAGCCGAACAGGCGTTTGAGGCGTTTGCGGTCGCGGATGAGCGGGTCGAATGGGTTGAGGATGCGCAGGCGCGTGGTTGGGGCGGGGGTATTGGCTAAGCGGGCTTCGATGTCTGGCAGGGCATAGGCTTTGTGCCATGTCTTGTCGGCCGCTTCGATCTCGACAGGGATGAGCCCAGCGCCATGCTCGGCGATCCATGTTTTGACCGTCGCTGCGCTCATCGCATCCCAGAAGCGCTTGATCTCGCCTTCATTGGCAAAGGCGAGGCGGTCGAGCGCGCCGCGATTGAGCCAGTTGATTTGTTCGGCGTCGGACCATTGTTGCGCGCTTATGTGCGGCGGAATGATGCGCGAGGAGAGGTCGTAGAACTTCTTGAAGTTTTCGCGGTGGGAGGTGGACAGCTCGCCCGCATACCAGAGATAATCGAGGGCCAATTTATGCGGCGGGCGGTTCCACATTTTCGGCTTGGGGTTTTTGACTTTGGTGTCGAAGGCGGCAGTCGAGAGCGGGCCTTCCGCTTCGATGCGCTCTAGCAGGTGATTGCGGCCATCGGCATCGAGCATATTGCGGTGCCATTCCCATTTGCGGACTTTCTTCTCCAAGCGGACGAACTGGCGACGCCATGCGGGGTAGAACTCCATTGGGAGCACGCTGGCATCATGGGTGAAATGTTCGAACACGGATCGATCGGTGGAGAGGAGGTGTTCGAGCATGGGTTCGCGATAGTGCTGGGCGCGGCTCCAGAGGATATGGTGATGGGCGCGGGCGACGACCTGAATTGTATCAAGCTGGACAAAGCCGAGCTGTTTGATGATGCCGAGAATGTCGGGCGTGCCCGTGGGCGGACGCGAGAGGGCCTGCGCATCGAGCCAGAGATGGCGGGCATCGCGATTGGGGATGCGCAAGGGTGATATGTGCGCGGGCGGGGCCAGCTAGAGCCCCATTTGCCGGACGGCGAGATCGCGCATGATCTCCTCTGAGCCGCCACCAATGGCGAGGACTTTCACCTCGCGATAGGCCCGCTCGACGACATTGCCACGCAAGTAGCCTGCCCCGCCAAGGATTTGCATCGCTTCGGAGGTGACATATTCGAGCATTTTCGTGGTGTGGAATTTCAGCTTGGCGATGTCGCCCGCAATGCCGGATTTGCCTTCATTTGCCATCCAGCAGACCTGGTTCATATAGGCGTCGCAGGCGTCGATGCGGGCGGACATGTCTGCGATTTTGTGGCGGATGACTTGATGCTGGATCAGCGGCTGGCCGAAGGTGTGGCGGTCTTGCGCCCAGTCGATGCTTTCTTGCAGGCAGAGCTTGGCCATGCCGAGGGCGGTGGCCGAGAGGCTGACGCGTTCGGGGTTGAAGTTTTCCATGATCGAGATGAAGCCGCGATTTTCCTCGCCGAGCATGCGGTCAGCGGGGAGGCGCATGTCGTCGAAAAAGAGCGTGGCTTGATTGGAGCACCACCAGCCCATTTTGCGCTCGAGCGGGACGCGTGAGAAGCCGGGGTCATCATGGCGGACGAAGAAGAGCGAAATGCCCTTGATGCCGTCCCCGCCTGTGCGCGCGCCGACGACGAAATATTCGGAATCCATCGCAGAGGTGATGAAGGTTTTCGAGCCGTTGAGGACATAGTCGCCGCCGTCTTTGCGGGCGGTGGTTTTGAGGCCCGCAACGTCGGAGCCGCCGGAGGGTTCGGTGATGGCAAGGCTTGAGCTTTTCCGGCCGCCGACGACATCGGGCAGGACTTCCTGTTTGATCGCTTCGGAGGCCAACTCCTGAATGGGCATGATCGAAATCGTCCGGCCATTGAGCGCGGCCCAGACGCCATTTGCCCCGCACTTGCCGATCTCTTCGGAGAAGGCGGCGCGCATGAACATGTCGTCAAACCCGAGCCCGCCATATTGCTCGTCCACGCCAAAGCCGAACACGCCCATTTCGCCGAATTTCTCATGAATATGCCACGGCATCTCGCCCGCCTCGTCCCACGCATCGACATGGGGGGTGACATCGGACGCGATGAGTTTGGCCAGCGACTCGCGAAAGGCTTTGCGCTCTTCGGTTTCAAAAGGGTTTTGCATGTCTTGGTGTCCAGTGTTTGGAGGTATTTTCTACCGCGCGACTATCGCACGAGTTTGCCGCGGGGGGCTAGGGGGAATTTTTTGGGGGGATTGGGCTAAGAGGGAGACTAAGAGAAATGCACAACTATGAGATTGAATTAGGATGTTTCACCATCGTGCCAGCCTGACTGGTTGCTTCTGACATTCACTCTTGTTTTCGATTAGCGGTTCTTTCTTTCGGGTGGCGGCGGCCTATTTTTGAGGATTAAGTTTCTAACCTTTGATCCATCCTGTTTCTGGCATCTTTCAGCAAGATCTAGCGCATCTCGTCCTAACCACCCAGTTATGTATGGATCCGCCCCAGCATTCAGTAACATCTTCACAATTTTTAGTAGGCCGTTTTCAGCGGCTAACATAATCGCAGTGTCACCAATACGTTCCTCATCGTAGGCGTTAACGCTAGCCTTGCGCTCAAGCAGTAGGTGCACAAGCCTGCTTTCGTTGCTTAAGACTGCATAATGAAGAGCCGTTCTTCCTAACTCGTCGAATGCGTTAACATTTGCACCAATATCTATCAGCCTTTCCACGCTAACATGATCACCGTTTTGGGCGCAGTAACGCAATTCATCATCAAGCTCGCTTTGATTTTGATCAGACATTCTTCGGCCTCAAGTCCAATTACATTAAGTGAGGTCTATCTGTATCGGGTGAAGGCTGCAAATAGCGCGCTAGATGTTTAGCACCGGACCTCATTTTGGAGAGGGCCAATCATCGTTTGGTCACCCAGCCAATGTCCCTTCAGACGCGGGGAGCGGCCCTCAGCTTTCGGTTAGGTCCCGAGGTCCGCTCATTCCCGTGAAGGCGGGAATCTCGTCCCATGAATCCAGAACCCTGTCGCACCAGATCCCCGCCTGCGCGGGGATGAGCGGATGTCTCCTCAGGTGCCCTGAGATGGTGAGGGGAAGAGTTGTCATGGACCCCAATTTTCGTTGGGGAGGCGGGAAGAGTTTCGAGGCTCGGTTTGCAATGTAGACCGTTTTCCCAGCGCACGCTGGGATCTATGGCGGCATGTCCGGTTTTTGTGGCCATGGACGCATGTTTTGCCTCACGATGCGTAGCTCCTCCGGCGGGGCGGCTTGACCGGCCGGCGGGCGCTTGCCCTTGCGAGCGGAGCTCGGGGGGCTTTCGTGGACCTTGGTTTCTTGTGGCCATGGGCCCCAACGTGCGTTGGGGAGACGGACCTTGGTTGCTTGTGGTGAAACAGCCATGAGCTGCCGGCGGCTTGGGCACGCGTCCCCAAATTCTCACCCTTGGGCTTGCTGTTTGGTGGTTGGGGCATTAAACGGTGCAAAATCGGATTGGGATCTTATGGCCGAGACCGCGCAGGCGCATCGTTTTTCCGGAAGCCACCTTTTGGGGATTGAGGGGCTTCATCCGCTCGATGTTTCCTATTTTCTGGATCTCGCTGAAGACTATGCCGAACTGACGCGGCAGAAGACGCGGCCCGAACCGAAGCTTGCCAACAAGACCATTGTTAATCTGTTTTTCGAGAACTCGACGCGGACCATGTCGAGCTTTGAAATTGCGGCCAAACGGCTCGGCGCGGATGTGATCAATATGCCGGTGGCGACCTCGTCGGTTAAGAAGGGCGAGACGCTGATTGATACGGCGGTGACGCTGAACGCGATGCGGCCCGATGCGCTGGTGATCCGGCATGCCTCGTCTGGCGGGGTGAAGCTTCTGAGCCGGAAAGTGGATTGTGCGGTGATCAATGCGGGCGACGGCACGCA
>CALLCD010000287.1 GCA_938049795.1 uncultured Hyphomonadaceae bacterium
TCGTCTTCTTCTTCGACGAAGCCCATTTGCTATTCAATGATGCCCCGCGCGCCCTGCTTGAGAAAGTCGAGCAGGTCGTCCGCCTGATCCGCTCCAAAGGCGTCGGCGTCTTCTTCGTTACCCAGAACCCACGCGATTTGCCAGACAGCGTGCTCGGCCAGCTCGGCAATCGCATCCAGCATGCCCTGCGCGCCTACACCCCCGCCGAACGCAAAGGCGTTAAAGCCGCCGCAGAAAGCTTCCGCGAAAACCCCGCCTTTGACACCGAAGACGTGATCACCGATCTCGGCGTGGGCGAAGCGCTCGTGTCCATGCTCGACGAAAAGGGCCGCCCGAGCATTGTCGAGCGCACGCTCATCCGCCCGCCCTCCTCCCAACTTGGCCCCGCCAGCAAAGCCGAACGCGAGGCCGTGATGGACGACAGCCCTGTCGCCGGAAAATATGACGAGGCAATCGACCGCGAAAGCGCCTATGAAATCCTCGAAAAGCGCGAAGATGTCGCCGCCGAGGCCGCTGCCAAACTCGAAAAGGAAGAGGCCGAAGAGAAAGAGCGCGAAGCCGCCCAAAAGGCCCGCGACCGCAAGAAGAAAACCACCACCCGCCGTCGCTCGCGCCGTCAGTCCTCCACCGAAAAAGCCACCAACACCGCCGTCCGCACCGCCGCCCGCGAGGTGACGCGCTATGTGCTTCGCGGTATCTTCGGAAGCCGGCGCAGATAAAGCGAGCCTCGCCCATCAATCCCGCTCGGCATGATCCAAATGCCGGGCGGCACGCAATTTCGGAAACAATCCAGCCCACAGCGCCGCCACCCCCATCGCCGCCACACCGCCGCCAACCACCGTAATCACCGCGCCAAGCCGTGCGGCCATAAACCCCGCCCGCGCTTCACCAAGCTCGTTCGACGCCCCGAGAAAAATCGAATTGACCGCATTGACCCGCCCGCGCACCTCGTCCGGCGTCCACAATTGCAACAAAACCTCGCGGATCATCACCGACACCATATCAAACCCGCCCACCAGCATCAGCGCCAGGATCGACACCCACGCAATCGTTGACGCGCCAAACACCGCCGTCGCCGCCCCAAACAAAGCCACGCTGACAAACAGGATAATCCCCGCATGGTCGCGAATGGGAAAAGAGGTCAGCACAAGCACCATTATAATCGCCCCAATCCCCGGCGCCGCCCTCAGCAAGCCATTGCCAACAGACCCAAGCTCTAAAATATCAAGCGCATAGATCGGCATCAGTGCCACCGCCCCGCCGAGCAAAACCGCAAACAAATCGAGCGAGATGGCCCCGAACACGACCTTTTCCTTCCAGACATAGGAAAACCCGCCCAGCAAAGTCGAAAGCGTCGTCGGCTCGCTCGACCGGCGCTGCTCTGGCTTGGGGATGGAGAAGATCAACCCCGCCGAAATCGCAAACGCCAGACAGGCCGAGCCATAAGCGGTCAGCGGTGAGAGCCAGTAAATCACCCCGCCCAGCGCCGGTCCCGCAATCGAGGCCAGCTGCCAGCTTGACGCTGTCCAGCCCACCGCATTGGCAAAATCCTCCGGCGGGACAATGTTCACCGCAAGCGAAGACGAGGCCGGCGACAAAAACGCCCGCGCCACCCCGAACAGCGTCAGAATACCAAGCACCAGCACCGGATCAAACGCCCCAAGCGCCGCCAGCACCAGAATGCCAAGCGCGCACACCATCTCGAGCCCAATCGACAGCCCCATCACGAGCCGCCGGCCCACCCGGTCCGCCGTCACGCCCGTTACCACAACCAGCAAAAGCGCGGGCAAAAACTGCACAAGCCCAATCCAGCCCAGCAGCGCCGCACTGCCGGTTTCTTCATAAATTTGGTAAGCCACCGACACGGACAGGATCTGCGCCCCGAACGCCGCCCCGAACCGCGACACAAAATACCGCCGAAACGAAAGATGGCGAAACGCCGCGAACCGGTCCTGCTCTGTCATCCCCCACGCAGTGCGCGATTGATGCAAATATGTCTATCGGAAAATGAGAATGCCGGACGCAAGCCTAACTAATCTTGTCCACCTGACCATATTCAAGGTCCACCGGCGTTGCGCGGCCGAAGATCGACACGGTGACCTTGAGGCGCGCCGCCGCTTCGTCCACCTCTTCCACTTCGCCTTCAAAGCCCTGGAACGCTCCGTCATTGACGCGCACTTCCTCGCCAATCTCGAACGTAATTGTCGGACGTGGCCGGTCGGCAGCTTCCTCCGCCGTACCGAGAATCCGGTTCACTTCGCGCTCAGGCACAGGCAATGGCCGCTTGCCGCCATCGGCGCCCAGAAAACCCGTCACTTTCGGCGTGTTCTTGACGAGGTGATAGACCTCATCGGTCAGCTGCGCCTTCATCAGGATATAGCCGGGAAAAAACTTCCGCTCGCTCGTGCGCTTCTTGCCGCGCACCACTTCGACCACTTCCTCGGTCGGCACTTCAAGCTCTTCAATCAGCGCGTCCAGCCCGTTCGAAGCGGCCTGCTCGCGGATTTGCGCGGACACTTTCTTCTCGAAATTGGAATAAGCGTTGATGATATACCATTTAGCTGCGGCCATGTCCTTCGGCGCTCCTTAAGATCCAAGTCCGGTGATCACCCGAACCAATGCAGAGATGACAAAATCGCCAGCGAACAGAAAAATCGACACAAGAACGGACATCACCATCACCATAATCGTCGCGGTGATTGTTTCGCCCTGCGATGTCCATGTCACTTTCGACCCTTCCGCCTGCACTTGGCGCAGAAAGGTAATCGGACCTGTCTTCTTTGTCTTCTCAGCCATTTTATATCTCTTGATGAAAAGGCGGGGATTAGCGGGTTTCCGCGCCCGCGTCCACGCAAAATGTGGGAGAACCAGACCTAAAGTAATCTTGTCCCCTTGTGAAGCTTATCTATGGATTAAACCCGCCCGGTTCAAGTCCAGCGCGTAAACCCCGCAACACACACCCCAAACCGGCCTCTCCCGCCCCAATTAACAACATCTCCCCGCTTGCATCCAATTCCCTGTTCTGGCAGATACAGCCCTGAGGAGGACCATGCGCTTGCGGTTCAATACCAGACATTTTGTCATCGCAGTGATGTTCCTGTTCGCGCAAATTTGCGCGTCGGCCACAATCTATGACCATTTGGGCGACCCGCTACATACCCATGATGATTGCGCCGTCTGCACCACAATCGGCACTGACAATGACGATCTGCCCCCACCCGCAGCGACCAGTTACGTCGCTCCGTCTGCCGCGCCAGACCATGCGCGCCCGACACACACCGCAGACATTCCAACCCGTCCGGCCAAAACCACCCGCGCCCGCGC
>CALLCD010000288.1 GCA_938049795.1 uncultured Hyphomonadaceae bacterium
CCCCCTCACCCTTTACCAGCGATTGTGGACGCGATGTGCAGTGATCACCTGACATTTGATCGGTAAGGGCTGTATACGGACACCAATAAGGGTATATCTATTTTGATGGCAAACGAGACTGATTCGAAACGACTGCTGGAGGGGCTGGGCCTGTCGGCCGAGCGGGTGCCGGCGGATGCGGCGGGCAAGCTGATGGAGCTGGCCAAATCAAACGCACGGCTAAGCGCGCGGATTGAGATGCTGGAAATTCAACTCAGGCGCGCTGAATTGCTGGCCGACAATGATCCGCTCTGCCCGCTGTTTAACCGGCGTGCTTTTATGCGTGAACTGACCCGCGAAATTGCGCTGGCCGGACGCCATGGCACGGACCTGTCGGTCTTGTATATCGATCTTGATCAATTCAAACGCGTCAATGATGCCCATGGTCATGAGGTTGGCGATGAAGTCCTCGTCGAAGTGGCGCGGCTGCTCAAAACCAGTGTCCGGCGGACCGACATTGTTGGACGGATTGGCGGGGATGAATTTGCGATTGTGCTGATCCGCTCGGACCCGAAGCAGACCACGATGCGGGTCGATGCCCTGCGCGAGACGCTCAGCCGTGGCGGCAAGAATCTCTACGGCATCAAAGCCTCCATCGGTGCCGTGGTCTGGCGCAGCGGCTTGTCGGCCGGAGACATTATGCAACAGGCCGACCGCGCCATGTTTGCCAACAAGGCCGGGCTGAAAAACACGTAATCTGTAGGCCCTGCACCACAACGCCTATCAGGCGAACTTTTATGGACAAATTCGCGTGACCTGACGGGACTCAAGGCTCCAGCTGTGGTAATATGGGAGTCTCGCAAAACCTGTTCAGCAGAAGAAGGAGGCGGACAAAATGTCCATTCAAGGCCGTATCGAAGAACTGTACTCAAAGCACAAAGAGCTTAAAGACGAGATCAAAGTTCAACAAAAACAGCCCTCTATCGACATGTTGCACCTCACTGAACTGAAACGACGAAAACTGAAAATCAAAGACCAGTTAAGTTCGCTCTCGGCTTAACACGCATGGGCTTTGGCCCCGATCTGGCATCAACATCCTCGAAAAATTAACCGGCGGCTTGTAAGCTTGCTGGCTCTGAAGAGGAATGTGACATGAGAGATTTATTTCAGCAGGATCGGGCCATATCCCCCTCGAGCGTGCGGACGGCAACAACTCTGATCGGGACGCTGTTTGCGGCCTGTCTCGGGCTGATCATCCTGCAAGCTTTGCTGGGCGCTTTTGGCGTCGGCGCAACAGGCACGCTGCGGCGGGCTTTAACCGGGCTAATGCAAATCGGGCTTGGCGCGGGGCTGCTTCTGGCGCTCTATATGATGGTGCGTCTGCTTGGCGAAGGGCTGATGGCGCAGCAAAGGCTGATTGACCGGATGACCATCCTGTCTGATGAGTTGGGCAGCGTCCGCGTGGTCGAAAAGCCGGTGGCAAGCAAACCCGCCGCCACGAAGCCTGCGGCCAAATCGGCGACCGCCAGCAAACCGAAGACTTAGAAGGCCCAAGGCATGGAAACTCCCGTTACGCTCGTTCTAGGGCTGGGCCGCGATGCCGGTGCGGCCTGCGCCCGCCGCTTCCAAGAAGCCGGTCACGATGTGCTGGTCGCCTCGCCCGACGAGAAAAGCCTCGCCAAGGCACGCGATGAACTGCCCGATGAAGTGGCCTATCATCATGGCGACCTCGACGATCAGATCGGCTTGCGCAATGCGCTGACGGCCGCGGTCGAAGCCTATGGACGACGCGACAATCTGGTGATCATTCCGCCGCTCCCCAAGCCGGGGGATCTCGCCGAATTGCGGATGGAGGCGCTCGACGCCAGCTTGAAACAGACCGTCCGCAGCGGCGCGCTGGCGCTGCACCTGTTTGCCAAAGCGGTCGCCGATCAGCCCCCGCTCGCAGGCGTCGGACTGGAGCGGCACACCCAAATGCCGACCATCACTTTTGTGCTGAGCCAATCGGCCCAGCAGTCGAGCCCGGGGTATTTTTCCGAAAGCGTCACCCAAGGCGCAATGCTAGCGCTGGTCCGCTCGGGCGCGGTCGAGCTTGCCGCAAGCGGGGTGCGGGTGAACGCGATCTCGGCGATCCGTCCGCGCGTCGAAGCGGGCAAGGGCGAGGAAAGCAACTGGCTGAAAAAACGCACACCGCTGGGCCGCGCGTCTCTCGCCGAAGAGATCGCGGATGCGGCTTTCTTCCTCGCTTCGCCGGGCGCAGGGATTATTACGGGCGAAACGCTGGTGCTCGACGGCGCACGGCGGCATCTGGCGGGCGTGCTTTAAGCTATCCTGCAAACAGAGCTATCTTTCGGAGCCTCATGGTGAGCGAAGTCGAACCACGAGGCGGGCTCCGCGAGGTCTACTCACTGTTGCAACACATCCTTCGACTTCGTTCAGGATGAGGGAAGAGGGGCAACTCAGATAAAGGATCGCATCCTAGGCTCAGGTTTTCTTGTTTGAGCGCCCAACGTCCCTAAAAATGATACGCCGATTC
>CALLCD010000289.1 GCA_938049795.1 uncultured Hyphomonadaceae bacterium
TGTCATGATAGATAAGGGTGAAGACCAAAGGGGGCCTGTTTGTCAAATCTGCCTGATCTTTCCGGACGGACCATTTTGCAGGTGATCCCTGCCCTGCAAGCGGGCGGGGCCGAGCGCACAGTGATCGAAGTGGCCGATGCGGTGGTCCGCGCGGGCGGGCGGGCGCTTGTGGCAAGCACTGGCGGGCGAATGACCGATGATCTGGCGGCGGTCGGCGGCGAACATGTCGAGATGAAAGCGGACAGCAAAGCCCCGCATCTGGTCTGGACCAACAGTTCGCGGCTGGCAAAACTGGTGGCGGACGAGGCCGTCTCGCTGATCCATGCCCGCTCGCGTGCCCCCGGCTGGAGCGCCTATCGCGCGGCAAAGCTCACGGGTACCCCCTTTGTAACGACTTATCATGGCGCATATTCGGGCCAGTCGGGCCTAAAACGCCGCTACAATTCGGTGATGGCGCGCGGAGATATGGTGATCGCCAATTCGCGCTGGATGGCCGAACACATCGCCCAGACGCACGGGCTGACGGCCAATCAGATCATGATCATCCCGCGCGGGGTGGATTTTACCGCGTTTAATCCGGAGGCCGTGAGCGAGGCACGGCGCGAGAGCATCCGCCAGCTTTGGGGGCTTGGCGCGGAGAATAAGCGGCTCGTCCTGTTCCTGCCCGCGCGCCTGACCGACTGGAAAGGCCAGAAACTCGCCATTGAGGCGCTCGCCGCCCTCAGCCGGGAAGAACGCGACGGATTGCTGCTCGTGATGACCGGCGAGGCCAAACGCAAGAGCAAATATGCAGACGAGCTGAACGAGCTGATCCGGCACACGGGTCTGACCGAGGCCACACGGCTGCGCAGTCATTGCGAGGATATGCCCGCCGCGTTCCTGACCGTCGATATTGTGCTCGCCCCCTCCACACGGCCCGAAGCCTTTGGGCGTACGGCAGCAGAAGCTGCGGCAATGGGGCGTCCGGTGATAGCAGCAGATCATGGCGGCGCGCGCGAAACCGTCATAGATGGCGAAACCGGCGCGCGCTTCAATCCGGGCGATGTCATGGCGTTAACGGGGACGGTGCGCTCGCTCATCTCGGTCGGCCCACAAACGCGCAAGACAATGGGGCAAAACGGCCGCGCCCACATTCAGCAGCATTTCTCCGTTGAGGGACTTCAGACTGCCACACTCAGCCTTTATAGTGCGCTGATACGAACGAGGCAGTCTGAACCCGCATGAACCAGATAGATTTCAAACGAACCCTCAACCCCGGCAAATTTGCCAAACGGGTTCTGGTGATCAAGCTCAGCTCCCTGGGCGATTTTGTCATGGCGCTCGGGGCCGCACGGACAGTGCGCGAGACCCACCCCTCAGCGCGGATCACCTTGCTGACCACCCCGCCCTATAAGGGATTTGCGGAAAAATGCCCCTATTTCGATGTCGTCGAGACCGATGGCCGGCCAGACGGCTTACGCGCCACCCGCGAACTGATCGCCCGTATCCGCAAGGAAAAATACGATATCGTCTATGATTTCCAGACAAGCGGCCGCACGGCGAACTATTTCAAGGCGCTGAACCTGCCCGGCCGCAAACCGCCAATCTGGTCAGGACATGCGGAAAATTGCGCGCTCAAACATGACAATCCCGACCGCGCCCTGATGCATCCGATCGACCGGCTCGCCGAGCAATTGTCAGATGCAGGGATCGGTCCCGAAGAAGGCTACACAACGCAAACCGCGCCAATGCCCCGGCTCGACTGGATCCCCGAAGCGCTCAATCACCGGCCAAGTCTGCAACCGGCCTATTTCAACCTCTATGACGATTACGCCCTGATCATACCGGGCGCCTCCGAACACCGCGCCGCCAAGCGCTGGCCCGCCGAGCAATTTGGCGAACTGGCGAAAATGATCGCGCAAGAAGGGCTCGTGCCCGTAGTGCTGGGAACCAAAACCGAAGGGCCGATTGCCGCCGCCATGCAGAAAATCGAGCCAAAGCTCGTCAATCTCGTCACCCGCACGGATGTCTTCCAGATCGCCACGCTGGCCGCAAGCGCGCGCTTTGTGGTCGGCAATGATACCGGCCCCATGCATATGGCGACGCTGGCAGGCGCGCCGGGCGTGGCGCTGTTTGCGTCAAGCGAATCTGACCCCGAACGGGCCAAGCCGCGCGGGCCAAAATATGTCATCGCCGTACACGGGGTGACCCTTGCCGAAGTGTCGGTGCGCGATGTCTGGCAGGCGGTTCGCGCGCTGGGCGTGCTCAGCTCCCGTTAATCTGCTTGAAGATAGGCTCAAAGACAGGCATATTGTGCCCCTGTTCAATTGTAAGAAGGAATCGACCCATAGCCCGCAGACCCCAAGCCGCACCGCCGCAGAAAAAAACCGGCCCGCGCACCAATGATGAGATTACTGTCCCACGCGTCCTGTTGATTGACGAAAAGGGCGAAAAACAAGGCGAAATGCCGACCGCTGCTGCGCTCGACGCGGCGAAGGAAGCTGGCCTTGATCTGGTTGAAGTCGCCCCCGAGGGCTCTCCGCCGGTCTGCAAAATCCTCGACTATGGCAAGATGCGCTTTGAAGAGCAGAAGAAACGGGCCGCCGCCCGCAAAAAGCAGAAATCCGCAGACCTCAAAGAAATTAAAATGCGTCCGAACATCGACACGCATGATTATCAGGTCAAAGCGAAAGCCATCACCCGCTTTTTCGAGCAGGGCGACAAAGTAAAAGTGACCCTGCGTTTCCGTGGCCGCGAAATGGCGCACCAACATCTCGGTATGGAACTGTTGCAACGCGTCAAAGAAGAATTTGACGAAATGGCAAAAGTCGAACTTGAGCCCAAGCTAGAAGGTCGCCAGATGACCATGGTGCTCGCGCCGCGCTGATCTGTTTGGCCCGTCAGGCTCGACAGACCCTGA
>CALLCD010000290.1 GCA_938049795.1 uncultured Hyphomonadaceae bacterium
GCCACGCGCGCGTTCCAGTGTTGATTGGCTCAGCCGGGTGACCCGGATTTGGCTGCCGGGGCACTCATATCTGGCTGAGCCATATGTCGATTTGTTATTTTGGCGAAGGCTAGCCGAGTTTGACCAGCATCTTGCCTCGATTTGCACCGCTGAACAGACCCATAAACGCGGTCGGCGCTTCGGCAATTCCGTCCATGACGGTTTCTTCGAATTTCATCTGGCCGCTGGCAATCCATGTCGCCATGTCTTTGATGAAGGCGGGCTGCATGTCAGCATGGGACGAGACGATGAAGCCGCGCAATTGAAGCTGTTTGCCGACGATCTGGATGACATTGTTCGGACCCGGCGCGGCATCGGTATTGTTGTACTGGCTGATCATGCCGCAAATCGCCATGCGGGCGAAAGGCTTGGCAAGTTCGATGGCCGCTTGCAGATGATCTCCGCCAACATTGTCGAAATAGACATCAACGCCTTTTGGAGCGGCGGCCTGCAGTGCGCCCAGAAGGTCGGAATAGTTCGTAGCCTGACGGTAATCGACGCAAGCGTCAGCGCCCAGAGATTCGACGAAGGCGACTTTTTCCGCCCCGCCCGCAGAGCCGATCACGGTGCAGCCTTTGAGTTTTGCAATCTGGACCACAGCAGACCCAACCGCGCCCGCAGCGCCGGAGACAAACACGGTGTCGCCTTCTTTGAGCTCGGCCACCCGCAGAATACCGGCATAGGCGGTCAGGCCCGGCATGCCCGCAATGCCAAGAAACGCGCTGTCTGGCAGGCCGCTATCGCCGGGTAGCTTTTGCGCCATGGCCATGTCGGGCGGCGCGGTCCAGGCTTCGCGCCAACCGGCCATGGAGCTGACAAGATCACCGACCGCATAGTCAGGATGGCCAGAGGCGGTAACGCGGCCAACCGCGCCGCCTTGCATGACTTCGCCGATCTGGAAGGGCGGCACATAGCTTTCGCGGTCCATCATCCGGCCGCGCATATAAGGGTCAACAGACATCCATGAGTTCCGCACCTGAATTTCGCCATCCGCGGGCGCGGCGGCCTCTCCGGTGAGCATTTGGAAGTCGGCGGCTTTGGGCATGCCAACAGGGCGGGCAGCGAGCGCCCACTCGCGTGAGGTCAGGGAAGTCATGTGCGTGTGTCCTTCGTGTTTTATAGAGTTTGTTACAGTCAGGCGTAAGGGATCGGCCGATCTCTGGCAAGCGTGTTCGGTCGGGCGGGGCTGACGGGCGGGGGCATTTCTGCAAGATTTTGAAACCGTCTGTGATGGGTATGAGGGCTTGCGCGGGCGGGGCGGAGGTGGGAGAGCGATGGGTCGGGTTCGATGGGGAAGTTGAGCAGGAGAGTTGCGTGACGCAAAAGCTGCGTGTTGGAGTTTTGGGGGCAGGTGTGTTCGGAACATATCATGCGCGCAAGGCACACGGGTCGGCTCTGGCGGAGCTGGTTGGCGTGTTTGATGCCGATGGCGCGCGGGCGGACAAACTGGCCGAGGAGACGGGCGCGCGCCGGTTCGAGCGGCTGGACGACATGCTGGCGGCGTGTGACGCGGTGATGATTGCGACACCGGCGCGGACGCATTTTGAACTTGTAGAGCGGGGGATTGAGGCGGGGAGACATGTGCTGGTCGAGAAGCCGCTGGCGCTGACGGCGGAAAAAGCCGGTTCCCTTGTCAATCAGGCGGAAAGTGACGGGCTTGTCCTACAGGTTGGCCATCAGGAGCGGCTGGTTTGCCGGACGCTTGGTCTGTTTGATGCGCCGATGCCGATTGAACGGATTGAGCTTGTCCGCTGCGGGCCACCGCCGAAAGGTGGGCGGGCAATGGATGTCAGCGTGATCTGGGATTTGATGATCCATGATATTGATCTTGTTTCTTGCCTTCTGGGCGCTGAGGCGCACGGGGCTAGGGCATCGGGCATTTGTGAATTGGGCACCGAGTTTGACGCTGTTGAAGCCGCTTTCGAGATTGGCCGGACCCGTGTATCGCTAAAGGCGAGCCGGATATCTGACACAGTGGAGCGGCGAATGCGTTTGTTTTTGAGCGATGGCGAGATTGATGTCGATTTTGTCGGGCGGAGCGTCCGCAATACGAGCCGGTTTGCGCTGAATGACGGGTTTGCCACCGATCTGCCGGACCCGCTTGGGGCGGCGGATGAGGCGTTTTTTGCCGCTTGTCTGGGACAAGCCGAGACGCCGGTGTCGGGGCGGTCCGCTGCAATTGCAGTGGCGACGGCGGAAAAACTGGAAACACGCGCTCTATCGAACACAGGAGCCAAATAGTCATGGCGGATACGGAACGGACTTTGGCTGACCTTGTCGAGCTTGCGCCGGATGCGCCGATACAGTTCTTCGATCTGAAATCGCAACAGGCGAGCATTCGCGGCGCGCTCGAGACGCGCTGGAGCGATATTCTCGATCATGGCCGGTATATTGGCGGGCCGGAAGTGACCGAGCTTGAAGAGAAGCTTTGCGAATTTACGGGCGCAGCCGACGCGGTGGCTGTGGGATCGGGGACACAAGCGCTGGTGATGCCGATGATCGGGCTGGGTTATGGCTATGGCGACGCGGTGTTTGTGCCCGGCTTTACCTATAATGCGAGCGCGAACGCGGTTTTGCTGGCGGGCGCAACGCCGGTGTTTGTGGATATTGATCCGGTGACGTTCAATATGTGTCCCGAGGATCTCGAGCGGCGGGTCAAGCAGGTGGCCAAGCAGCGGAATTTGCGGGCCAAAGCGGTGATGCCGGTCGATTTGTATGGATTGCCTGCGGATTATGAGCGGATTGGCGCGGTGGCCGATCAATATGGGTTACAAATCATTTCGGACGCGGCCCAAAGCTTTGGCGGACAAAGCGGGAATAAGCGGGTCGGGGCGCTGGCCTCGATTACGGCGACGAGTTTTTATCCCACCAAGACGCTGGGCGGGTATGGGGATGGCGGGGCGGTTTTGACCACCGATAAAGGGATTGGCGAGATGCTGCGCTCGATCCGCTGGCATGGCACGGGCGAGGACAGGAAGAACTCTATCCGCGTTGGATTGAACGGGCGCTGCGACTCTATTCAGTGCGCGGTTGTGGCCGAAAAACTCTCGATCTTTGAGGATGAGAGGGCGCGGCGGCTGACGGTTGATGCGCTTTATCGTGAGCAATTACAGGGTGTTGTGGGGATGCAGAGTCAGTTTTCGGAGTCTCGTATGGAGTCTGCTTCAGCGTGCGGGCTGTTTACGATCCGTGTGGCCGAGCGCGACCGTGTGCGGGCCGAGCTGACCGAGAAGGGCATTCCGACCTCGATCTATTATGACACGCCGCTGCACCGGATGCCGGCGTTCGAGCACTTCAATCCGGCGGGCGGATTGCGCGAATGTGAGCGGGCGTCGGAGGAGGTTTTGTCTCTGCCGATGCATCCCTATTTGTCGACCGGACAAGTGGCGCGGATCTGTGAGGGCGTTTTAGGGGCTGTACGGCGCTAGGGATGTTGCTTATCTCAGGGGATGACACAGATTCTGAAAATACTGGCCGCGCAGTTTAATCCGGTTGTTGGGGACATTAAGGGCAATCGGGCGCTTGCCGAGGCGGCGCTTGAAGAGGCGCGGGCGCGGGGGGCGGATCTCGTGGTCCTTAGCGAGCTGTTCATTCTGGGGTATCCGGCTGAAGATCTGGTGCTCAAACCGAGCGCGGTGGAGCAATCTATGGCAGCGGTGCGCGGGCTGGCGGGGATGACGGCGGAGGGGCCGGGGCTTGTGATCGGGACGCCGTGGCGCGAAGGGGGCAAGCTATTTAACTCGGTGGTGCTGCTCGGGGATGGCGAAATTTTGGGCCGATATGATAAGCGGCATTTGCCCAATTATGGCGTGTTTGACGAGAAGCGCCTGTTTGATGCTGGCGACGGGCCGCATGAGACTTATGCGTATCGCGGGGCGGCGCTCGGGCTCGGGATTTGTGAGGATTTGTGGTTTGAGGATGTGCCGCGCGCGATCAAGGCGGCCGGAGCGGATGTGTTGCTGGCGCCGAACGCCTCGCCTTGGCGGCGGAGCATACAAGAGGAGCGTGCGGGGGCATTTGATCAGTGGGCGGATATTGAACTGCCCTATCTGTTTGTCAATCAGGTGGGCGGGCAGGATGAGCTGGTGTTTGACGGGGCGTCTTATGCGACCAATTCGACCCATGGCGAACGGTGCGGATTGGTTGGGCAGTTTGAGACGGGGACGGCGCTGGTCGAGTTTGATATTGCGGCTAAGCACTTTGTCGGGCTGGGGGCGAGCTGTACGCCCGACAGTGCGGGCTGGGAGGCGGAGTATCGCGCGGCTGTGATGGGGCTTGGGGACTATGTCAACAAGAACGGGTTCCCGGGCGTGGTGCTCGGCATGTCTGGCGGGATTGACAGTGCACTGACGGCTGCGATTGCGGTGGATGCGCTGGGGGCGGAGCGGGTCTGGTGTGTGATGTTGCCGTCGAAATATACGAGCGATGAGAGTTTGGAAGATGCGCGGGTCTGTTCCGAAGCGCTTGGGGTGCGCTATGACAGTATCAATATTGCGCCCGGCGTTGGCGCGCTTGGCGAGATGCTGGGCGGGCAGTTTGCAGGGACGGAGGCTGACACGACCGAGGAGAATATCCAGTCGCGCTTGCGGGCGGTGACATTGATGGCGCTGTCGAACAAGTTCGGACATATGGTGGTGACGACGGGAAACAAGTCGGAAATGGCGGTCGGCTATGCAACGCTTTATGGCGATATGTGCGGGGGGTATAATGCGCTGAAAGACTTCTACAAAACGGAAGTGTTCGAGCTGGCCAAGTGGCGCAATTCGGCGGTGCCTGCGGGCGGGCTGGGGCCGGAGGGTGAGGTGATCCCGGTGCGGATTATTACCAAGCCGCCGAGCGCGGAGCTGCGCGAGGATCAGCGCGATGATGACAGTCTGCCGCCCTATGAGGTGCTCGACGATATATTGCGCGGGCTTGTCGATCAGGAGGCGGACATTGACGAGCTTCTGGCGCGCGGACATAGCGAAGCGGTGGTGCGCCGGATCGAGCATTTGCTTTATATCGCCGAATATAAGCGGCGTCAGGCTCCGCCCGGCGTGAAAGTGGGCGGCAAGAATTTTGGGCGGGACAGGCGCTATCCGATTACGAACAGGTTTCGCGATGATTGATTGGTGGGCGATAAAAGCGGTTATGCTTGGCGCGAGCGTATTGCTTCTTGCCGGATGTGCGCCCGATGTATCTGCGCCGGAAAGTACGCACACAGAACTGGCGGACATGGCGTGGGGGGATGGAACAAGCAGTCCGCCCGAAGCATTGGCGTTTATCCGTGAGGACGTTCCCGCATGGCTTGAGCCGCAGGCGCCGTTCCAGATTGTCGATAATCTCTATTATGTGGGATCAAAGGGGCTGGCAGTCTACCTTATTACGGGGGAGTACGGCCATATCCTGATTGATGGCGGTTTGCCGGAAACGGCTCCCATGGTGCTCGGAAACATCACCGCGCTCGGGTTCCAGCCGTCCGATGTCAGCCTGCTGCTCAACACTCATGCCCACGCAGACCATGCTGGCGGCCTTGCGGCTCTTAAAGCTGCGACGGGGGCCATGCTCTATGCCAGTGGCGGTGACCGGTCCGCGCTCGAGGGCGGGTTTTATCTGGGGTCCGAAGACCAGACCGCCTTGCGCTTTCCGCCGGTGAAAGTAGACGAAGAGATTTATGATGGCACGCTCATCCATCGCGGCGATATGTTTCTGGTTGCGAACATGACGCCCGGACATTCGCGCGGCTGTACGTCGTGGACGCTGAATGTGAGCGATGGCGATAAAGAACTGGATGTCTTGATCTTTTGCTCGGCGACGGTGGCCGCCAATAGGCTTTCCGGGCCGCCCCAATATGAGGGGATTGTCGAAGACTATCGAGCGACATTTGCAAAGATTACGCAGTGGCGACCGGATATATTTCTTGCCAATCACCCTGAGTTCTTTGGCATGGCCCAAAAGCGTGCGGCGCAATTGGCCGGAGACCGCGCGGCTTTTGTCGATGTCGAGGCGTTTCCAAGTTTAAGCGCGCGATTGCAAAGCGAGTTTGAAGCCGCGTTGGAAGAAAGCGAGTAGGTACTTCCGGCCAATTTGCTTTTGATCGCATGCTGAGCGTTTTGCGGATATATGCTAAAAAAGGCAACAAGCTGCCTGAATCTCTCCATATTTGTGTTATTTCCTAACATCATGACGATGAGGGATGCACCAGTCAGGCTTTTTAGCGGGGTCAATTCGGATGCGCGGCATTGGCAATTGCTGGCGCTGGCGAGCCTGTTTTTTCTCTCGCGCTTTGTGTCCGATTTCGGGGCGAGCTTTACCGCATTTGGTGCAGCGCTTTCGGGGGCGATGCTGGCGCAGTTTCTTGGCGCGCGGGTGACGGGGACCAGGTTTGAATGGAAGTCGGCGGCGATTACGACGCTGGGGGTGACAATTTTGTTGCGCGCGTCTGATCCGGTCTTCTGGTTTGGGGCAGGGCTGATCGGGATTGGGGCGAAGTTCCTTATACGGTTTAATGGCAAACATATTTTCAATCCGGCGTGTCTGGGGATTGCGGTGATTACGCTGGCGAGCGCGGGGGCGTGGGTGTCGCCCGGGCAATGGGGGCAGACGCCGATTGTGGCGGCGTTTGCGCTGGGGTTTGCGGCGCTTGTGCTGTCGAGTGCGAAACGGCTTGATATTGCGCTTGGGTTTCTCGTGTTTTTTGCGGCGCTCTTGTTTGGGCGGGCGATGTGGCTGGGTGATCCGATGGTGATACCGGCCCATCAGATGCAGAACGGGGCGCTGTTGGTGTTTGCGTTTTTCATGATTACCGATCCGCGCTCGACGCCGGATTCGCGGGTCGGGCGGCTTGTGTTTGCAGCGTGTGTGGCGGGGCTTGCGGCGTGGCTTGGCTGGGGGCCGCATGTGCGCGGGGGGATGATTTACGCGCTGGGCACCGCTGACGATTTTGATCGACCGGATTTTACCGGCGAAGCGATTTGAATGGACTTTGGGAAAAACAGAGGAAGGAAGAGAAGATGAAACTCAAGACACTGATGATGGCGGGCGTTTGCGCGCTGACGCCGCTCGCACTTAGCCCGAACGCGAGCGCGTTTTGCGGGTTTTATGTGGCCAAGGCCGAGACGGACCTTTTTAACGAGGCGTCGAAAGTGGCGATTGCGCGCGATGGGGACCGGACGGTGGTGACGATGGCGTCGGACTATCAGGGCGAGGCGAGCGAGTTTGCGATGGTGATCCCCGTGGTTGATGTGCCCGAGCGGGGGCAGATCAATGTCGCCAATCCGGCGCTGATGGATCATCTCGATGCGTATACGGCACCGCGGCTGGTCGAGTATTTTGATGAGAACCCTTGCGAAGAGAGAAGGCGACTTGAAGAAATTACGGTAATGGCTAGGCGAGGTGGTGCGCCATTGCCATCTGCAGTGGCCCAAAAGGCCGAAGATCTCGGCGTCACGATTGAGGCGGAGTATGAGGTGGGTGAGTATGACATTCTTATTCTGTCTGCGGAGGAATCGGACGGGCTGATCACCTGGCTTAATCAGGAGGGGTATAATATTCCCGATGGGGCGGAGGAGACGGTGGAGGCCTATTTGCGGCGGGGGATGAAGTTTTTTGTCGCCAAGGTTTCGCTCGAGCGCCATGACGGGAATGCTGAATTGCGACCCATTCAGGTGGCCTATGAGGATGAGGAGTTTATGCTGCCAATCCGTCTGGGTACGGTCAATGTGCAGGGGAAGCAGGAGCTGTTTGTCTTTGCGATGACGCGCAATGGCCGCGTGGAGACGACGAATTACCGGACGGTGAAACTGCCGTCGGATATGGATGTGCCGGTTTATCTCAAGGATGAGTTTGGCGACTTCTACAAGGACATGTTCCGCCATCAAGTCGAGAAGGAAAACGGCAAAGCGGTGTTTATGGAATATGCCTGGGATATGAGCTGGTGTGATCCGTGTGCGGCAGACCCTTTGTCGCCCTCGGAGCTGCGCGAGCTTGGCGTGCATTGGCTTGGTGACAGTGGGCCGCGCCCGAATGAGAGCCGTCCGCCGCTACTGCGTCGGCCTGGACCGCAAGCGGTGGATGTGTTCGTGACGCGGCTGCATCTGCGTTACGACGCGTCGACATTTCCGGAGGATTTGAAGTTTCAGACGACGGGCGACCGGACCAATTATCAGGGCCGCTATGTGCTGCGGCATGCATGGCGGGGCGACTATGAACAGTGCGAAGCGGCGGGCGAGTATGCCAATACGCTGGTCGATCGCTGGGACACGGAAGCGACGACGCTGGCGAGCCTGACAGGCCGCGACATTGACGAGATCCGCGCCCGCATGCGCGAGGAAGGCATGTCAGCTTCAGGGCTTGGGCTGGAAGGCGGCGAGCCGAAACCGAAGCGCAAATGGTGGCAGCGGCTCTGGGGGAATCGGGAGGAGTAGGGTCTAACCCGCAACCGCCTCGACCAGCGCGTCCATTTCGGCGTCGGTGGTGCTCCAGGCGCAGACGAAGCGGTAGCAGTTTCCCGGCCATGGGTAGAATTTTGCGCCGGCTTTCTGGAGCTTATCGGCGAAGGGGTCGGGCAGGGAGATGAAGACCTCGTTGCCGTCTACGGGGTAGCGCAGGGCGACATTTGGCTGGGCGCAGAGGGCATTGGCGAGGCGGGTGGCTTGGGTGTTGGCGGTTTGGGCGAGGGTGAGCCAGAGCCCGTCCCGCAGCATGGCTTCGGCCTGGGCGGCGAGGAAGCGCATTTTGGGCGGCATGTGGCCGGAGCGTTTGGCGCGGGCTTGCAGTTCGGCGAATTTGGCGCGGGATTTGCCGAAGAGAAGAATGATCTCGCAGCCGATGGCGCCGGTTTTTGTCAGGCCAAACGTAAGCACGTCGACGCCCGCTTGCCAGCTCATTTGCGCTGGTGTTGCGCCGGTTGAGGCGAGGGCGTTGCCGAAGCGTGCGCCGTCGAGATGGACGGTAAGGTCTGCTTCGTGGGCGAGGGCAGCATAGTGCTTGATTTGCTCTGCTGGGTAGGCGGTGCCGCTTTCGGTGAGGTTGGTGAGAGATAAGACGTGCGGCGGGGTTTCGTGGACGAAGCTGCGGTCGATGCTGGCGAGGGCGTCGCGGAGGGCTTGCTCGTCGATGCGGGCGGCGTCGCCGGACAAAGACACGAGTTTGCCGCCGCCGGTGAAAAATTCCGGTGCGCCGCGCTCGTCGCGTTCGATGTGGGCTTCGGCGTGGCAGAGGATGGCGCCGGTTGGCGGGCACAGGAGCGAGAGGGCGAGCGCGTTGGAGGCGGTGCCGGACGCGCACATCCACATGTCGAAATCGTCGGTCTCGAAGGTCTGGGCGATGAGGGTGCGGACGCGGGCAGTGACGCTGTCGTTTCCGTAAGAGCCTTCCATGCCGGTGTTCACGCGGGCGAGGGCCTCGATGACAGAGGGGTGCGCGGGGGCGGAAGTGTCGGAGGAGAAGTCCATGAGTTAGTCCGGTTGTATGTCGGGTGTTTGCCAGAGCAAGTGCTGGCCGCCGTCGCTGGTGATCATTTGGCCGGTGACGCTTTGCGCGGTGATGAGGTAGCGCAGGGCGGCGATGATTTCATCGGGGTTAGAGCCTTGGCGGGTGAGCGTGGCTTGGGCTTCGGCGGAGAAATCGGCTTCGGATTGGTGGACCGAGCGCAGGGTGGGGCCGGGGCCGATGGCGTTGACGCGGATGTTCGGGGCGAGGGCTTGGGCGAGGGTGCGGGTGGCAGTCCAGAGGGCGGATTTGGAGAGGGTATAGGTGAAGAATTGCGGGTTGAGCTTGAGGACGCGTTGGTCGATGAGGTTGATGATCTGGGCTTTGGTATTAGCGGGCAGGGCGGCGGCGAAGTGTTGGGCGAGATGGATGGGCGCGCGGAGGTTCACGTCCATGTGGAAGTCCCAGTCTTGGCGGGTGTGGGTCCGTGCGGTGTCATCTTCGAAGGTGGAGACGGAGTTGACGAGGAGGGTGAGCGGGGTGCCGAGGGCGGCTTGGGCTGCGGGGATGAGGGCGGCGGTTTCGGCTTCGTCGGCGAGGTTGGCCTGGACGAGGGCTGCGGTTCCGCCGGCGTCGGTGATGGTTTTGGCGGTGTTTTCTGCGCCGGATTTGGAGCTGCGATAGTGGATGGCGACGTGCCAGCCGTCTTGGCCGAGAGCTGTGGCCATGGCTTTGCCGAGACGTGCGCCTGCGCCGGTGACGAGAGCTGCGCGGGGGCTAGCCATTGATAAGGGCCAGTATGTTCCAGCCATTGACGACGCCGAAAATATAGACCGCATAGATGAGCAGGAGCAGGACGCCAGCGAGGCGGCCTATGCGCATTTTGGCGAAGATGAAGATGCCGATGATGAGGGCGGCGGCGGCCATGACCCAATGGTCATAATTGGCGAAGGATTGGGCCGCCTCGATGGGGCCGAAAAAGGCGATGAGGCCGCCTGCGCCGAGAATGTTGAACAGGTTCGAGCCGAGGACATTGCCGACAAGGACATCGGTTTTCTTGCGCAAGGCGGCGGCGACGCCTGCGCCAATCTCGGGCAGGGAGGTGCCGACGGCGAGCAGGGTCAGACCGATAAATTCTTCGGAGACTTGGTAGAAGCGGGCAACGCCAACCCCGCCATCAACGATGAGCCGTGCGCCGATGGGCAGGCCGATCATGCCGATGAGGATGTAGCCTGCGGCACGGCCTGTGCTGAGTTTGGAGGGGGTGACGTCGATGCCTGTGTCCACACCGGCATTTGCGGCCATGCGGGCGGAGGCGAGCGTGTAGACGGCGTAGAAGATAAGCGCGATGAGGAAGAGCGTGCCCATAGCGACGTCGAGGCCGATCGTGGCGAGGATGGCGATCCAGCCCAGCGTGGCGGCGAACATGACGGCAAAGGAGCGGCCCTGTCCCCAGCCGCCTGCCGCGATGGGGGAGATAATGGCGGGCAAGGCGAGGACGAGGAAGATGTTGGCAATGTTCGAGCCGACAATATTGCCAAGCGCGAGATTGGGGTAATTGTTGCGCGCCGCATCAATCGCGACGAGCATTTCGGGGGCCGATGTGCCGAAGCCGACGATGAAAATACCGGCAATCAAAGGAGAAAGGCCAAGTTTGCGGCCAACAGCGACCGCGCCGTTGACGAGGAAATCACCGGCGAACGCCATCAATATGAGGCCGCCGAGCAGAGATACAATCAACCCGGAATCAGGCATAAAGGACCGCCTTCAATCAGTCGAGACGTTTGAAATCGATGAAGTTTAAGACGCCGAATACCGCAAATGTAACGCCAATTGCTATGAGTGCAGCCATAGGAATGCTCTTTATTACTGTTTGTTGTGTGTGCGGTTTAGCGCGTTGTCTGGCAAATGGCGAGGTGATTCCTGAGAAAAGCTGCAAGCGGAGGTCGGGCCGATGAGTGTGAGACAAACCCTGTTCCGGACATGGTTTCGCCTGTCGCGGCCAATGACGCTGGGTGTGCGGGCGATTGTGGAGAATGAGGCGGGGGAGGTTTTGCTGGTGCGGCATACTTATGTTGACGGGTTGTTTTTGCCCGGCGGCGGGGTCGAGCGGGGCGAGCCTGCGGAGGAGGCGCTGGGGCGGGAACTGGTCGAAGAGGCGGGGGTGGAGATGACCCAATCTGCTCAATTAGTTGGAATTTTTTCAAATCATCGCGTCTTTCGCAATGATCATGTTTTGCTTTATCGGGTGGTCAATTGGCGTCCGGTGACGGCGACCAGCCGGGGGGAGATTGCCGAAATTGTGTGGAGTAAGCCGCTTGATTTACCGACCGATGCGACGGCGGGGACGCGGCGCAGGCTGGCGGCGGAATATGGCGATGAACCGGTCGGGCTTTATTGGTAATTCTCGGCAAAGGCCATGATGGCGGGCAGGAACATGAACGCGATGAAGCCGATGGCGGGCCAGAGGGGATTTGGTTTCTTGCGTTTTCTCATTGGGTCAGATTGACCGCGAAATAAGGCGCAAACTGGACGGCAGATGGGCCAAGCAGGGGCGCGTGGCGCTTCGTCGATTTGGATTTACGAAAGGTTAAGGCAGATATGTTATTTTGTATTCATGCCCGTGTCGTTCCCCTTCGCGGTCATGGCTAAATACTGGTTGTGAGAGCCAGTGTGTGGGCGGTCATTTCGTTAATCGGGGTGGCCGTCTTGCATTGGTTTGGCGGCGGCGAGGAAATATTGAATGCCGGTGCCGAGGGACAAGACACAGCCAAATACGAAGATGGACAGCCCGATCCGGCTGATTGTGATCATTAGCTCCAATTGTTCGGTATCTTCAAGCTGGGCTGCGCGCATAGCGAAGGCATAGGCGAGCATGCAGATCGACATGGCCCCCATGATAATGGCGGTTTTGCTTTTGGCGAGGAATGTGGCTTTCAAGTTCACATCGGGGCGTTTGGCGCGCAGGCGCATGACGAATATGTCGCGAATGGACAAGCAGACCAAGCCATATATGGCGATGATGGGATAGGTGGTCAGCATGCCAATCAGGACCGTGAAGACGAGTATTTTGTCGGCCCAGAGGTCGAGTTTTGCGCCTAATTCGGAACTTGCGTTGAGGGCGCGGGCGAGGAAGCCGTCGAGCCAGTCGGTCAGGGCGGCGAGGGTAAAGATGCCAAAGGCGAGACCGGCATAGACTTCGCGGAACTCGAAACTCTTATGGGTTAGGAAGGACCAGACAAGCCAGCCGACAAGTGGGGCGGCGAGGATGCGGAGGATGGTGACGGCATTGGGAATCCAGCTAAGGGTCATAAGAGAGGGGTCCGTTGGCTGTTTCGTTGGGCCGGTTTATGGTCTGTTCGGCAGAGTTTGGCATGGTTCAACTGTTATGGAAATGGCCATAGATCCGCTCGGCGAGGGCCTGGTTGACGCCATCGACGCTGGCAATGTCGGATAATTTGGCAAGACCGACCGCTTTGGCCGAGCCGAACCTGTGCAGGAGCGCTTTCTTGCGGGCCGGACCGATGCCTGCAATGTCGTCGAGCGGGCTTTTCTTGATGTCCTGAGAGCGTTTGGCCCGATGTGCGCCGATGGCCCAGCGGTGGGCTTCGTCGCGCAGGCGCTGGAGATAATAGAGGACGGGCGCATTGGCGGGCATGCGGAAGGGCGCTTTGCCGGGGCGGAAAAATGTCTCGCGTCCGGCATTGCGGTCGGGGCCTTTGGCGATGGAGACGAGGGTGAGGTCTTTGTCCGAGAGGTCGATGCTGGCGAGCGCTTCGAGCACGGCGGAGAGCTGGCCTGCGCCGCCATCAATGAGGACGAGATCGGGATAGGTTTCGAGGTCTGCGATCGGTTTGCCAGCGCTGGTGGCTTCTTTCTTTAAGCGTGAGAACCGCCGCCGCATCACCTCGCGCATCATGCCGTAATCATCCCCGGGAGTGAGGGTTTCATCCTTGATGTTGAATTTGCGGTATTGGGATTTCATGAACCCGTCAGGCCCCGCAACGACCATGCCGCCGACGGCATTGGTGCCCTGTATGTGGGAATTATCGTAGATTTCGATGCGTTTGGGCGGGGCGGGCAGGTCAAGCTCTTTGGCAAGGTCAGCGAGGAGTTTTTGCTGGCTGGCGGTTTCGGCCTGTTTGCGGGTGAGGGCTTCTTTGGCATTGCGCTCGGCATGGATGAGGAGGTCACGTTTGGTGCCGCGTTGGGCGGCGCGAATCTCGACTTTGTGGCTGGCGCGCAGTTCGAGGGCATCGGCAATGAGGGTGGCCTGATCGGGCATATGATTGGTCAGGACGAGGCGCGGGGGCGGGCGTGTGTCGTAGAACTGGACGAGGAAGGCGGACAGGATGGCAGCGGGCGCAGCGTCTTTTTCGTGGCGGGGATAATAGGCGCGGGTGCCCCAATTCTGGCCGCCACGAATGAAGTAGACCTGCACACAGGACTGGCCGCCTTCCAGCGCGAGGGCGAAGACATCGGCTTCTTCAAGACCGTCGGGATTGATGCTCTGGCTGGCGCGGACGACCGACAGGGCGCGAATGCGGTCGCGCAGGGTGGCGGCGGTTTCAAAATCCATCGCGTCAGAGGCGGCGTCCATTTCGGCGGCGAGACGGGTTTGCAGGTCAACCGCTTTGCCGCGCAGAAAGTCTGCGGCCTGATCGGCAAGTGCGGTGTAGTTTTCAGGCGAGATCAGACCGACACAGGGGGCCGCGCAACGTTTGATCTGGTGGAGCACGCACGGGCGCGAACGGGCGGCATAGACGCTGTCCTCGCAAGTGCGCAGGAGGAAGGCTTTTTGCAGCGTGTCGAGGGTCTGGTTGACGGCGCTGGCATTGGCGAAGGGGCCGAAATAGTCGCCCTCTTTCTTCTTGGCGCCGCGATATTTGACAATCTGGGGCGCTTCATGGGTGCGCTTGATTAAAATGTAAGGGAAGGATTTGTCGTCGCGCAGGAGGATGTTGAAGCGCGGCTTGAGGCGCTTGATGAGATTGGCTTCGAGCAGGAGCGCTTCAGTCTCGGTTTCGGTGACGACAAATTCCATACTGGCCGTCAGCGAGATCATCAGGGCAATGCGCTGGGTGTGGCCGCCCATCTGGGCGTAATTTGCGACGCGGGCTTTGAGGCTTTTGGCTTTGCCGACATAGAGCAATTCCTGATCACGGCCGAACATGCGGTAGACGCCGGGCTTTGCGGGCAGGCGTTTGAGGTGGTCCTTGATAACCTCGATGCCGATTTGGGGCGGCGCATCGGGGGGCTCAGGGGTATGTTCGGGCGAATCCATAGCTGACTTTTACAG
>CALLCD010000291.1 GCA_938049795.1 uncultured Hyphomonadaceae bacterium
GTTGCGGTTGGTCTGGCTTTTCCAGAGTGCTAGAACAGTTGGCGGGGCAGAGAATTGAAAAGAAAAGGAAATATTAGATCCTGATCTTTGAAAATTCTCTGCCCTCCTCAAAACAAGGCTAATTGGCTAGGGTTTTCTCGCGAATCAATTCGCCTTCGCCCTCTTAAGGATACGATATCTGCATATTGGCGATCAGTAAATTGTAGGATGTCGACATGTCCTTCGAGTGGTACCGCTTTCTTGATCCGTTCGATTATTGGACTGGACTGGGCCCGTCCTGTGGTGTGACGGAGATAGACAGAATATTGCGCCATTACAAAACTGTGATCTAGTAGAAAATCTCGAAATTGTGTGTAGGCCCGACGTTCTTCGGGGGTCGTTGTTGGCAAATCAAAAAGGACCATTATCCACATATGCTGATAGGCCGAGAGGTGCGATAGCGCCCTCACTTGGCTCTCCTTTCGTTCTTAAAAACGAGTCCGATTGGTAGGTCCAGTTTGTGCTGCTCGCCAAGGCAGATACGAGCGTAGCTTTGGCACAACCGGTTGAGGCATGTTTGCAACGGGCTGGCGCCATGGGTCGTTTCCAGATCAAGGTTGAGCACATCAATGATTGCGGCTTTATCGTCGCGGCCAAGTTCGGATGGTGGCTTTGACTGCCCCAACGCAAGCCGCCGGACCGTCAAATCAACCCATGGGCGGAAAGGTTCCATAATGTCTGATGCTAATCTCAGCGCTTCGCCGCGACTTTCATGATGGATAGACAGGCTCGGATGAAGCCCTGCTGCAAGAATGCTGCGGGCGGCTCCCGCACGGAGGACGGCATAACCGTAGTTGAGCCATGCGTTCAATCCGTCAGATGCGCTGTCGCGGGTAAAGTGCTCTTCGGCATCCCCCATCATGCGCGGCCAATATTTGCGTGCCGCCTGCGCTTCATTATTGTCGGGGTCACCGGAGCGAACATCACCCACCATAAATCGCAAATCGCTCGCGGCTTTGCCCTCAGCTTCGAGAACTTCGGCTTGCGCGGAGATTTTCGCTTTTACGAGTGACTGCCATAACCGTTTTCGTTTGGGACGTGGCAACATACTCTGCGATTGCATAATTCGGCCTTGGGCGTGATGGCCGCTAATCGGCCATATTACCGAGGCTGGCGATTGGTCCGAACCGCAAAGGATAACCGGGATGTTTTCATCGGCCAAACGGGCCGCGACATTGAGCGAGAGGGATGCGCCGTAGCCGCGAACGACCACACCGCCAATGTCTGGAAACGCGATACGTCCAAGTTCGTTTCCATCACGCGACAGTTTTAGGAAGCCGCGGAGCAATGACAAATGAATATCGTCACTAGCGATCTCCACAATTCGGTTCTGCATGTCTTACCCTCCCCCCCGGGCTGAGAGGCAAGCAATTTCTATGCCTTGTGGCGGCGAACCCTGCCAGACGGGCTGACAGTTACGCGCTTCGCTTTCGCGTTTTGAAGCGAGGATGGTGCCTTGAATATATACTTCAACGAGGCATCGCCTTTGTAAGCCTTACGGGTTCTTTGATCTACGTTAGCTTCAAAATGTTTAGCAAGCGCCGTCTTTCCTTGCGTTATATATGACACAGTACAAATTATCCGATTATCATTGCCATCATCAATCTCTAGCATATCGCCTTTACGTATCCGCATGATGAGCGGCGCACCATCTGGCCGTGTTGAATCGCGCCACCATTGGGGGTCGGTCCGCGCCCGTTGATAGGCTTCAAATGTCGTAATGACTTCACCGGTCCACTTGCCCTTATCTCCCATGAAGATGTCATAGCAATAATTGCCGTCACCCTTATAAGCCTTCGCATGCTGCTTGTGTTGGCCGTGCTCAATGGTGACGAAGCTACTATCCTTCATCGGTGTGGTTATCCGTACACGGCGAACGGGCGGCGACATGGCCTCGCCGGCGTTTATAACTGCCGTAGTAAAGGCAGCGCCCGATAGGCCTTCGGCGGCGTAAGCAAAAACCTTGCGAATTTCAGGATCTACGATGTTGACAATGTCGTTTGGCCCCAGCGCAGCGAGTTGCTTGCGGTTTACAAGAATCATTTGGTTCTTCTCATCGCGCACGCCGGTAATACCATAGGCGGTGTCATTGTGCATGGCGTCCTGAAAGCCGTGATCGGGCTTGTGTGAAACGACGAGTTTTCCAAGGCGGTCTTCAGCGGGCTTACGATATCGTTTCAGGGGCTCGGCCATAGCTTGCATGATCTCGTAATGAGCAACACTATCCTCGCGCTTCTCCAGATCAGCGCAGCGTTTGACCATCGCCTGATCTGTCAAGGCAACGACGAGTGCGTCGACGGCATGATGGCGGTGATCTGTGCGGTCTTTTTGATTTGTATCTGTGAAACCGGTTAGCGTGTTGAAGCCTGCATAGTGGCGCAAATCCGAAGTCAACCTGCCAGGCACAACCCACACGCGGCGATCCTCACCCTTTATACCTTGTCCGCCATAAATAGCCTCGACAAAGGTTTTGCCCAACCGCGCAATGTAGCGAGTGTCATTAAGTTGCCGCGCCAGAAAGTCGCCGCCGCGTTCCTGCCATTTTGCGAATGCGTCGGGCGCGAACCGCCATTCTTTTCCGCTCGGCAACATGCTGGCACGTTGGCCAATCGCTTCCCAATCGAAACCTTCAAGGCCATGCCCGAAAGCCTCAAACGGCGTCTTATTGGCCTTGATGCGGTTCGCCAACCGCATGGAGAGGACTTTGTTTGAAAAGCCGTCATCGAGTGTACGGGAGAGTGGCAAAATATGCTCGATCTCTACATCTGCTGTAAACAGAGCGCTTTTTTGTATCATCTGTCCACTGAAAACACAAACTACCGTGCCGCCAAAGGCATCCAACGCTTCTTTGTAAAGCCGCAGCTTTAGTCTGTTCTCATAGGTGTCCGCGACTTTGATACTATCCAGATAAGCACGGCGCTTATCATTCTCATCCTGATTCTTCTTTTGTTTGGATTCCAGCTCCCGCAAACCACGATCCGATAGTGGCAGATCGCGCGCCAGCTCAAGGACTATTTCGCTTGGTGTTCCCCAGCGTTTTATCAGATCATTCATGACCTTGCGCAGCTCGTTTAGCGCTACATGAACGGTCGGGTTGGCAACGCGGCCATATCGCTCTTCTGGCGTGCGCGTGTCGAGATCACCTACCGGCTTATCTTTCTCAAATGCTGTGTGGCGGGAAAGAATCTCGCCATAATATGGCAGCCCATCTTCGTGAGCCACTCCATCCCCAAGGCTGCGATGATCTTTGAATTCCTTTGTAGCCGCTTCGTCATAGTGCAGACCAACCTCCATGTGTGGGATTAATCTAGTGAGCGCTTGTATAGAGAGTTTTCCATGTTGATCGGGTAGCCGCGCATCCGCGATGAGGCGAGCGTGATCTTCGTCAACACCGTGATGCCTCCGCAACCAGTCGATAAGATCAGCTTGCTCCTGCATGTCCAGAAGCTGTGTCACGATTTCGTCTTGTTTGTTGCGATCAAGCGCCAACCAGTCTTTGCCCCATGCGTCATCCTGCATCAAACGAGCTGCCGTCTCGTCGCCTTGCAAATGATCACGCTTGCGGCTTTCGAGATTGAACTTTTGCGACTCTGGCAAGCTAAGGGCCTTCCGTATCGCTTTGAAAGTGCGTTTGCCGCTTTTATTGGAGGGTCGCAGCAAGAACTGTATAAGTTGGCTACGCTCGTCATGTGATAGGGGGCGGGCGCGCTGGCCTGTTGCGCCAACTGTGAGATTGTTCACTTCTTGCAATATGCGCGCATATTGGGATGAGGGAAGCGCTTTGGGCGCGCGAGGAAACTCAGATAGGAAGGTACACTTGCCAGCCCGCTGGGTTTTGAGCGGTCTTTGGTATTTGATAACATCGCGGATTAACTTGCGCACCTGCTCTGTGAGGATGGCCGGATGGTGGCGGGCTTGTGCAGCCCAGATTTGGTCAAATTCGTCTAAGATCATCGCTCGATCTGGATAATAGTCGTAGGCCATTTTCGCGCCTTCGCTCCGCGCTTTCACGCGTGCTTGAGGCAGCGGCTTCCGCTGACCCTTTGTGAGTGCTTTGTTGTCCTCCAATTGCTGTTTACGCCTGCCTCCAAACAATTCACCCAATGTACGTGCATTGTTTTGCATCATTTTTGACCGCGCTGCCTCAATAGCAGCGTACATCGCGCCATCTTCCCCGCCATCGGCCTTTCGATTAGATTTGAACCCCCGCCGTTGCTGCAGGTGAAAGAGTGCACGACCAATCTCAAAAGGCTCCAGAGGTTTTTCCAGGGCGTCTGCTCGTAGGATCCATGGGTCGCATTTTCGCACAGTTCTTCGGGCTGCATCATCCGAAGGCATAAGGCCGGTACTGATCAAAGCATGCATCATCTTCCTACCACGCCTGAGTTTCCTGTCGCGATTTCGTCGCGCGCCGCGAGGTCCGCGTCTCTGTGCGGCATTTGATGATTTATCTTTCGGGTGTCGCGCATCCGAGAAGATTCGTACCCCCATATCTAACAACGGCCCCGCCAATAGCTGGCCGCCATCGCCTGATCGGAGTTCAAGTGCTGCCCATCCAAGGGAATTTGTGCCCAGGTCAATTCCGATCCGATATTTCATTCCGAGCTCCATGCACAATGTCATGTTGAGAATTTATCAGGGCTTTTTCATTGTCAACTAAAAGGAGAAATTTAATAATAGTATTATTCTGTAGACATCTGGATGGACCTGCGACATAAAAAGAAGGCATTTCTAGCACTCTGGAAAAGTCGGACTTTCCGTTAACAAGGATCACTCCTTAGGAAATCCACGAAATGCGAAGGCGAGCTACGGCTCGCCTTCTTTTTTATCGCCGGTTTGAAGCTTGTGGCTATGCTGATTGGGTTTGGCATAAAAACGCCCACCCCTTTTAGCCCTCCCCCTTCCCTATCCCCTCCCCAAATGCCAGCGCGGCGGCTGGAGCCACCCACAGCTCAAAGCCGCCGCGCTGGCATGGGCTCCGTGGGTGTTCAACACGCCTCCTCAGTCCAACGCTCACGATACGAGGCCATGCGCGCCTCATGCGCCTCGGCCCGCTCTTTCTCTGTCTCGACCACCTCATGAAGGATCCGGTCGAGTTTGGAGAGCATATGCGTCATCTTTCCATCTGACCTGAACCGGACGAAGAAGGCCGACACCAGAAAGACCATGAACTTGTCGAGGTCTTCCCCAGACAGTGAGAAAGATTCTCTGACAGTACGGCCGGAAGTTTGGTCCCAGCGGCGGAGCGTCAGCGTCTCGATGCCTTCCTTGTCCTGATAGACCAGTGCTTTGATCTCGACCTCGCCGCCCTCTGTTCGCAGGATCGAGTGCGTATCTATTCCACGGCATTCAATGATCTCCATCGGGATATCATAATGGTCCGTATCGAGCTTTAACGTCATAAAGCGTAGCGCATCGTAGTCCCCCTCGAAGGCAGAGCTGATCTTGACCCTGTCTGGTCCAAGCATATCGAAGTACCAGTAATCCTGCTCGCACCGGTCTGGATTGTCATCACAAAGCGCCTTCGGATGAGCCGGTGATCCTTCGCTCAAGCCATCTTCTATTTCGCCTTCGAGCGTGTGCGCTTGTGCCTGATAGAGGGTGAACAGGGCTTGGCAGAAGGCCAGCCGTTTTGCATCTCCAGTCATTCTGCTGCCCCCTGATCGTTTTGCTTCTGGGCCAGACGCATGCGCTCTTCATGCTTTCGGCAAGCAACGACACCAACAAACACACCAGCGATCACGCCAAGCACGACAGCCTCTATCGCTCCGGCAGGTTCAGCGAACATATGTACCATTGCGCCCGAGAAGAGCGCAGAGGGGACAAAGACCAGTCCCATCTCCAAGACACCGGCAAATGGCCAGCGCCCACGCATACCGCGCAAAAGCCCGAGGATGAAAAAGACGAGGAACCAGCCTGCCACCGCTGCAACAGCAATGATCATCCAATAGGCTCCAAGTGAGAAGGCCGCCCAGCCTAACAGAAAGGCTCCCCCAAGCGGGGTGGCATAGACCCCGACACGATAATAGATCCAGATATAAAATATAATAAAAGCAAGGCCAGCGACGTAAAGCATCGGGGTCCCTCCATATCGACAGATATGCACAGCCAGAAGGCCGACCGCACACCGTCAGACTGAACAAACACCCGGCTCCCGCATTGAAGCCGGACGCCGCTAAGATGGAAAAGCCGAGGCAAACCATACGCGGTTTTTACCCCGAAGGATTGGACAGCACCGCGTCATCCGGCCGAACCGAACGCGCACGAGAGCTGTGACGTACCAGGAAGGCCGTCTCGACTTTTCTGGGGTTAGCGGACCCCGCGATTTACAGGTGCAAATCACGAAGCGAGGCTATTCTGAAACCGCAGCTTTTGACAAGAGGGAAATTGGCTCCAAGCCCTTATTTTTGCTCAGGAAAAAAAGTGAATTCACTTTTTTCGAAAAGAGCTCGCTCTCAGGCCCTGTTTTCTCACGGAAAATAATCCCGCACGGATAGGACGAGCGCTCTGAAAAAATGATCGCCTATGCCGATGCTTCCTACTGGATACGGTCAGCAGAGACACGGCACCCAAACAGATTAGCTGAGTTTGTTTCTACTACGGGGATTGGTTGCGGTATCCGATTCTCGCGCCCTTGTGCGGGGGCACGGGCGAGGTGTTTGGCCGCAGAACAGATCAAAAGAGCAGCTATTCTGGACCGAAGAAAGACTAGATTCCGGCGCACCAAACATCTCAGACCTTATGGTAACCAAAATCTAAATCTGCGCTCAGGCAGAGAAGTTATTTTGCAGAATAGCGTCGAAGAAGTGATCAAAGGCGAGGCCAGATGCCGACTCTGTGCAGCGGAAGTTTGCGCCGAAGTCTCCAAAAATAATTGGCTTACCGGAATTTCTCAGACCTCCAATAGACACGGGAGGCTTCTCGTTTTTCAAAAAACGTATAAGTGCGCGCTTAATGCAACTTGCCATTTTTGCTTTGTTCCATTGCCAGAGCAAACCGGACGATCTTCGTATGGTCGTTTTGCCAGATGCAAATTTCCCGCGTCGTCAGTTACGAGTTACACATTCAGCAAAATGAAGTGAGCAGGGACTCGTTACGAAGTGGCAACGGACCTTATTCCTATGTGAGATTTGTGTTCTGGCGTGCTGAGAGGTCACAGCACGGTGCTGAAATCATGGGTATGGCCAATGCTGAGTCGAACACGGCAGAGTGCAGCTAGGTCTGCATTTGATGTGTGGATGCAGGTGTTGCTTTTGCGGATCGCCTCTGGAGGGCTCAGAGAGCTTGTTTGGCCTCCTAGGCGGCAAGTAGGGAGCAACCAGTCGTGAGATGGCTCCAGGAGAGCGCTGGAGGCCCTTGAGCGATGGCTTTCAAAGGCTTGGCAATTAAATCGCGAGATACCTCAAACTTGAGCCTAGCCGTTTACCTCCTGCTAAGCTGGATATGATAGTAATTCAAGCAGGGAGGAAACCCACAGCAATTTAATTTTTTGCTGTGGAGTCCGTCTTGAGTTTGCCCCTTCCCCTCGACAAGTTGCGTGAAGCTGTCGCTGCCGCGAACGGGATAGAGCTGTTCAAGCGATACTGCGCGAAGGAAGCTTCGGACTTCCTCGAAATCCATCCACGGACATTGAAACAAGCTCGTTTGGACGGCAGGGTAAGCTGCATCCAACTTGGGCCGCGCAAGATCTCATATTTGGGGTATCAACTCGTAGATTATATTTTGGAGAGCATTCCATGCCAAACAAAACAGAAACCACATATCGGCTCGGAGACTACTGGCTCGCCAAGAGGCCAGGCAAAGAGGTCTGGAACCGCGTCTGGTACGACAAATGCTCCAAATCCACACGACGCATATCGCTTGGCACAGCAGACTTTGAAGAAGCCAAACAAAAACTGACCGATTGGTTTATCCAGGAGTACCAACCCGTTGAACAGGATATCGGTGAGATCCTACTCTGCGATGTATTGCGCATCTACTATGAGGAGCACGGCCAGTTTACGGCAAGCCATGAAGCGGCGCGACTAAATCTGCAGATATGGCTGAGCTTCTTCAAACCGGAAACGACAGTGGAAGACGCAACGCGCCCGACGGAGATAGATCGCTTCATTCGGCATCTCGACAATGGCAATCGGCCGAATGCTTATATCAACCGCATACTGACATCAGGCAAAGCCGCTATCAATCGCGCTTGGAAGCAAGGGATGATCAAGACGGCTCCGCATATCAAGAAACTCCCTGTTGGTGCCACAGAACCTCAAGGGCGACCTATGAGCCTTGAAGAGCTTCGTCTGTTCTACCACACTTGCAAGTCCCCGCACCTTAAGCAGTTTATCTTATGGGGGCTTGGCACAGCCGCACGCCCGCAAGCGGTCCAGGACCTCCATCAGTCACAGATTGATGTGGAGCGTGGGCTGATTGAGCTAAATCCACCTGGGCGGGCTCAAACCAAGAAGTACAGGCCGACGGTCAAACTTCCCTCCTCTCTACGCCCATTTATCCGGGATGGGTTTCAGGTCCAGTTTCGCGGCAAGCCGATTGCCGAAATCAAGTCATCGTGGCGGACCCAGCGCGCGAATTGCGGCTTTGATGCAAAGGTGAATCCATACTCTCTGCGGCATACAATGGCGCGGCATTTACGGGCATCAGGCGTTGCGGCTTGAGAAGTGTCGGCACAACTAGGCCACAAGAAGAAGGATCTGTCGATCACCGAGATCTATGCGCCGTTTGATCCGTCATATCTGGAGCAATCCATTGTTGCGATTGACGATTTTCTAAACGAGCTTCTGATCCCACCGAGCGAGCGCCCACTTATATCGTGTACAACTCGTGTACACGGCAAGGAAACCAATTCTGCTAACTCATTGAAAACATTGGAGCGGGCGATGAGATTCGAACTCACGACCCCAACCTTGGCAACTTAACCGCTTGAGCTTTCGATAGCTTTCTCGGCCTTACAGAACACTGAATCATTTATCTTTTTCCTATTTCGAGCTATACGTCAGTATACTGATAAACGTATCTGGAGACGTACTGTCTGCCGTCAGGGCTTGTGTCTCAGATTTAGGTCTGTGCTAAGAGAGGGTTTTCGCTCATCATAAGTCTCACGGAGATTAAGATGAGATCGAGCAAACAAACACCAGGCGAACGGATCGTCAAAGACATCAAACGCCA
>CALLCD010000292.1 GCA_938049795.1 uncultured Hyphomonadaceae bacterium
GCTTTCATGCTGCCCCACGCCATCCAATACCATCCGCACAGCGCGTTCGCGCACTTCTGGTGAATACTTGTTCGTTGTCTTTGTCATGATGCTCCATCCTACTCATGAGTTGGAGCCTCCGGCAAACACGGGGCGGTTCAGATTATCTGGAAGACAAAGGCATACCGCACACACGTGGCGCGCCCTATCATCCGCAAACTCAGGGCAAGACCGAAACTGCCCGAGGTGCCGAGCGTGCTCCGTATCGCCGCCGCGCTCCAAGGGGTGTCGAAGGCGCGCGCGTGCAGCATGGCAAGCTCGCGGGCATCATCGGGCCTCAGAATGCGATAGGTGTGCATGGGTCAGGTGCTCGATTGGGGCTTGGGTTTCGGCGTATGGATTTCCGGCGCACGGGCATAGGCGGGGCTTGGCTTGTGGTCCTTTGGTGACAGGCTCAACGCTTTGATCCCCGCCCAAAGCGCGCGCGGTGTGGCGATTTCCAAGTCGCGCATGTCGAAGCTGTCTTCGGGCACTTCGGCGATCTCGGTGACGCCGAGGCCTTGTTGCAATTCCTGGGTCCACCATGTCCGGTCGGGCGGGCGTTTCTGGGCGGCGAGTGCGGCGCGGGCCGGACCGATCATCTCTGGCGGTAGGCCCGCTTCGAGGCTCGTAAGACCGACCGCCGGAATGTCGAGCGAGAGCGCCAAACCGCGCGCAAAAGCCACGCCAATGCGGATGCCGGTAAAGCTGCCCGGGCCGGTGACAACGGCAATCCGGTCAAGATCGGCAAGGGTCAGGTCCGCCTCGGCAAAGAGCTCTTGAACCAAGACGGGCAGCCGCCCATCCTGTCCGCGCGCAAGCATCTCCTTGCGCTCGCAAAGGCACGTCTCACCTCGCAGCAAAGCGAGATCGCAGGCGGCTTCGGCGGTGTTTATGGCGAGGATCAACATCCGTCGCACCTAGAGGATCACGCAGGCCTCGTCAAAGTCGAGCCGTGGCAATCGGTCGTAGACGCCGTCGGGGTTTCCGTGGCCCAAATTGCAGATCCAATTGGTCTGCCAGCGTTTGCGCGCGCCGGTCATGAAAGCCTTGTCGACGCCGGCCGTGTCAAAGCCCGACATTGGCCCGCAATCGAGGCCGAGCGCGCGGGCGGCCATCAGGAAATAGGCGCTTTGCAGGCTGCCATTGCGGAAGGCGTTGACGGCGCGGTGGTCATCATCGGCAAACCAGTCTTTTGCGCTGAGATCATGGGGGAAGAGCTCGGACATTTTCTCGTGGAAATCGAGATCATGCGCGATGATAACGGTCCAGGGTGCGGTCATTGTCTTTTCGACATTTTGCTCTGAAAGCAAGGGCTTAAGCTTCTCGCGGCCCTTGCCGTCTTTGGGCAGAAAGAGGAACCGGGCGGGCGACCCATTGGCGCTTGTCGGGCCCCATTTGGCGAGATCGTAAATGGCGCGCATCATCACCTCGGGAACAGCCGCATCCTTCCAGCTATTGTGCGAGCGGGCGCGGCGGAACAGGGTGTGTAGTGCAAGATCATTGATCGGGTCGGCCATGTCGGGGAGTCCTTAGGGGTTGCTCTATCCCCGTTCTATCCCGCGCAATCTTGGGGGGCAATGCAGTCTATTAAAGAGTCTACTCAGCCCGAGAGGAGTCTCTTAAAATCAAGCGCATGATCCCAACTTCGCAATAAGTGGTTAATATTTCACGTTTAAGTTGCCATCATGTTGAATTGGGGCAAAATTCGCAGTCTGATTGAATTTTGGTAGTTGCAGGCCACGCCGGTGACGCGCCGGTTCCGAACGCTTGGCCTTCTCGTGGTCTGCGCCATATCGAGCGGGCTGACGGCGGGCGCGCAGCCGGGCACGGTGCTGTTCTCTGATGATTTCGATAACGGCCCGCTGACCTGCGACACACTGGCGCCGGCCTGGACGAGCTCGGACGCAAATCTTGGCGACATTGACAATTCGACATCCAACTCGAACGCCTGCTCGACTTTTACGCGGGGCGGGGCTGTGACGGTGACGAGCCTCGTAATTGACACAAGCGGGGTCATCGGCGCGGATTTGAGCCTCTGGGTGCGGCAGGGGGAGGATACGTTCAGCGAAGATCCGGACGTGGCGGGCGAAAATCTCCAGATTGAATATCTCAACACCGCCGGAAGCTGGATCAGCTTGCAGACGCTTGATGCGGTGGCCATTGCGCCCGGGGCTGTGACGCTGGTCAATGTCTCGCTGCCCTTTGATGGCTTGCATAGCGGTTTGCAAATTCGGGTGCGCCAGCTTGGCGGGTCGGGTGGACCACCGGCCAATAATGGCATCGGGTTTGATTACTGGCATGTTGATGATGTGCTGCTGGTGGAAACCGGCACGCCGCCGCCGCCGCCAGCAACACCGACGCTGACCGCCAATTCGTGTGATGATTTTGAGGGCGGGCTGGTCAATTGGACGGCCTCGGACACCGCGCGCTCGGGCATTAATGGCGACACGTTCAACTCGGCAAGCAATGCTCTGTTCCTGCGTCATGGCAATGTGACAACGACGTCTGTGGCAGTGTCCGCGCCCGCGCTTGAAGAGGTGACCATCTTTGTCCAGCGCGGCAGTGATGCGTTCAGCGAAAATCCTGAAGGGGGCGAGGATCTGATTGTCGAGTTTCTTGATGATACAGGCGCGTTTATTGTGCTCGAGACATTTACGGGCGCCGGTGCGCAGGGCGAGATTTTTAACCGGACCTATGCAATGCCCGCCGCTGCGCGTCATGGCGGGTTCCGGTTGCGCTTCCGTTATGGCGCGGCGAGCGGGGCGGATTTTGACTATTGGCATGTCGACGATGTCTGCCTGATCTCCGGTTTACCGGACCTGACAGTGTCCAAGACGGTCGAGATCGAGGATGCGCCGGGGGCTGCGGCGGGGGAGACATTTGCCGTGCCCGGCGCATTTGCCCGCTACCGGATCGAGGTCGTCAATAATGGCACGGGCGCGGTCGATGCCGGATCGCTGGACCTGTCGGACGGGATTGATGCGAACACTGTGCTGTTTGTTGGTGATCTGGACGGGGCGGGCTTACCCTTTGTGTTCACGGATGGGACAGGGGCGAGCGCGAGCGGCGTATCGCTCGTGTTTGGCGGCCTCAGTGATGGGGCGGACGGGATTGTGTTTCGCGATACGGGCGGGGCGGAGATTGTGCCGGTGCCGGATTTTGACCCTCAGGCGACGCGGTTTGACCTCACTTTTGATGGTGTGATGCAGGGGGCTATGGGCGGGACGCCGACGACATTTTCTGTTGAATACAGGGTGCGGCTTAATTAGAGCGGCTAAAGCGCGGCTTCAACCGCTGTCACTTCGGGCACATAGGCGCGCAGCATGTTTTCGATGCCCTGTTTGAGCGTATAGCTTGAGGACGGGCAACCCGCACAGGCGCCGCGCATGGACAGGTGCACAATGCCGGTTTCCGGCTCGAAGCGGTGGAACACGATGTCGCCGCCATCTTGGGCGACGGCAGGGCGGACGCGGGTTTCGATCAATTCCTTGATCTCGGCGACGATCTCGGCCGCGTCGCCTTCATATTCGGTCATATCATCAGCGGGGGCGGCAGTTGCGTGATCGCCTTCGATGACGGGGAGGCCTGCCATATAGTGATCCATGATCGCCGCAAGTGCCATTGGCCGGACATGTTTCCAGTCCATGTCGGGGGCTTTGCTGATCGAGAGAAAATCGCTGCCGAGGAAGACGCCGGTGACGCCGGAAACATTGAACAAAGCGCGAGCGAGCGGGCTGGCGCTGGCCGCTTCAATGGCCGGATAGTCAAACGGACCGGCGCTGCCGGCAACGGGTTGTCCAGGGAGGAATTTCAGCGTGTCGGGGTTCGGGGTCGGTTCGGTCTGGATGAACATGTTTGCGACTTTCTGGCATGCCTTGTGGGCTGGAGGGGGCAATATGGTGTGTGCGCGCAGACCAATCAAGCCCGCGCCGCGTCAAACAGGACGGTGCGGGAAGCGGCGATGCTTAAGGGAGTTGGTCGCTGACCGGCGTATCTGTGTCTGGGGTGAGCAGGCCGAGCGCGTGTTCTGTCGCCGCGTGGGCCTCATTGAGCCGGAGGGCGAGAATGGCCGGATGATTGGCCCCGACCAGCCCGTCGCCGCCCTGATTGGATACAAAGAGCGGTTTGAGCTTGGCCGCATTGCGCCATCTTTTCAGCGCAAGCCCGATGGCCTCCTGGGCGGGATGGTCTTGCAAGGTTTTTTGCTCGCGCTCGGTGACAGCGCCGAGCAATTGATGGGCGGCATGCGCGCGGGCTTTGCCATAATAGACCGCGCTGACCGCTTCGCTGCTGGCAAGCCAACCATCGCCGGGGCTGGAGATGTCGGCAAGCGTCTGGCTGGAGGCGGCGGCCCAGCCAAGGGTCATTTCCATTTCGCGCTTGAGAAATTCGATGCCTTGCGGGCTGCCCGCCACACCGCGCGCGACGCGTTCATCATAGCGCATAAAGGCTTCGCGGGCCGCTTGCAGGCGCGGGGTGGCTTTGCGGTCTGTGCCATTGGCAAGCAGGCGCTCGGCGGCGACAAGGTCTTCATCGCGCTGGCCGCGCAGCGTGCTTAAGGTCAGCCGTGCATGGTCGGCAATGCTTGCGCGCAGGCCCTCTTGCCAGGCGGGCAGGGCGGTCAATTGGGCTTGGGGGTGCCAAGGGTGGCGGTCTGCGGCCCAGCCGGGTCCATCGAGTTCGCGCCCGAGCAGGGTGGCCGAGACGCCAATATCGCCCGCCGCCCAATGCCGTCCGGTGTCAAGCGCGATGGGCGTGTCGTCGATCTGATGGCTCAGCATGGCGGCGGCCGGATAGGCGAGAATGGCGGCCAGAACGATGAGCGTTTTGACGCCGAGAATAAAGGGTTTGAGGGTCAGCGGCTTGCGCGGTTTGGCGGGCGGCTTGAGCGCGGGCGCATCGGCACGGCGGATGATCGGCGGGGCGGCAGGGGTGTCATAGTCATCGTCTCCGATCTCGATTGTGTCGAGCGGATCGTCTTCATAGTCCTCTGCAAGCCCTGACGACATGGTGTCTCACTATGGTTTGGTAATATGTATTGGTCTGTCCAAAATCATGAACAAACAGTTTACGCGGGAAACATGTCTACAAATTGGCGAGTTTACGGTGCCGCGATTCTGGGTGCGGGGCTATAGGGCTAGAGAGGGATTTGGGGGGGGGGTGTGGCTAGCTGCGCCAGAAGCCGATGATCTTGCGGACATCGTCCATGATCGGGCGGGCGATGGTGTCTGCGCGCGCGGCGCCGTCCTTCAGGACGCGGTCAATTTCGCCGCGATCGTCGAGATAGTTGCGCATGCGGGTGGTGATCGGGGAAAGATGGGCGACGGCAAGGTCTGCGAGGGCCGGTTTGAAGGTGCCAAAGCCCTTGCCGCCATATTCGGTCAGGACGGCCTGTTTGTCCGTTCCGGCGAGGGCGGCGTAAATGCCGACGAGATTGTCGACTTCCGGACGGTCTTTCAGGCCCGCTTCAGTCTCCGGCATGTCGCCGAGCACATCGGTTTTGGCCTTTTTGAACTTTTTGACGATGGCATCGGCGTCGTCGATGAGGTTGATGCGGGACAGGTCGGACGGGTCGGATTTCGACATTTTCTTGGTGCCGTCTTTCAGGCTCATAATCCGCGCACCCGGGCCTTTGATGAGCGGCTCGGGGAGGGGGAAGAAATTCGGTGTGTCAAAATCGCGGTTGAATTTGTCGGCAATGTCGCGGGTCAGCTCGAGATGCTGTTTCTGGTCGTCGCCAACGGGAACATGTGTGGCCTTGTAGGCGAGAATGTCAGCGGCCATCAGCACGGGATAGTCGAACAGGCCGACCGAGGCGCGCTGGGCGTCTTTGCCAGCCTTGTCCTTGAACTGGGTCATCCGCTCCATCCAGCCCATGCGCGAGACGCAATTGAGATACCAGGTCAACTCGGTGTGGGCGGGCACGGAGGATTGGGCGAAGACAATCGATTTTTCCGGGTCAAGACCACAGGCAAGATAGGCGGCTGCAATCTCGCGGGTCTGCTGCGCCAGTGTCGCCGGGTCCGGATTAACGGTGATCGCGTGCAGATCGACAACGCAATAGAGGCACTCATGGTCCTCTTGCAGCGCGACGAATTTCTTCAGCGCACCAAGATAATTGCCAAGGTGGAGCGCGCCGGTGGGCTGGACGCCGGAGAAAACGCGTTCGGGGCCAGCATAGGGTTGGGTCTGATGATCGGTCATGTCAGGCGGTTTACGTTATTTTTGCCCGCACGCAAGCCTCAGCTTCGTTTCAATGCGCCGAGGATTTCGCGCGGACGCACAGCGCCGAAGACGAGCGCGGCAAGACCATAGGCGGCCATGCTGGCGAGAATGACCGCGCACATGGTGAAGAATTTGCTGTCAAAGGCGTAGGCGCGCACAAGCTCGAGATGGGCCAGGCCAAGCATGAGCACGCCGCACATGGCGACCACAGCCAAGCCAACGCGGACCAAGCGGCCAAGCAAGACCGGACCGGGGCGATACCAGCCGCGCCGTGCAAGCGTTGTGGCCAGAAGCCCCGCATTGATCCATGCCGCGATGCTGGTGGCGATGGCGAGCCCCGGGAAACCGAACCGGCCTTGTGCCTGTAGCCAGAAGAACAATCCCGCCCCGAGTACGGTGTTGACCGCAACCGAGACAAGGGCAAAGCGCATCGGTGTTTTCATATCCTCGCGGGCAAAGAAGGCCGGCGCGAGCACTTTGATCAGCACGAATGCAGGCACACCCCAGGCATAGTGGACGAGCGCAAGGCCGGAGCGGGCGGCGTCTTCGGCCATGAATGCGCCGCGTGTGAAAATGCCTTCGACGAGGAAGGTCGGCGCGATCAGAAGCGCGGCGGCAGCGGGCACGGTCAGCGCCATAGCGAGGCCGATGCCTTCATCCATCATACGCATGCCGCCTGCGCCATCTTCGCGGCGGGCCGCTTTGGACAGTCGGGGCAGAATGGCGACCCCGATGGCGACGCCGACAAGGCCAAGCGGCAACTGGTACAGCCGGTCGGCATAATAGATCCATGTCTTCGCGCCGACCTCATAGCTGGCAAGCCACTGGCTGACCATAATGTTGATCTGGGTGCCCGAGGCGGCGATGGTGCCCGGCACGGCAAGTAGGAGGATGTGTTTGACGCGTGGGGTAAAGCGCGGCAGGCCGATCAGCGACAGCCGGACCGATTGGCGGCGCACCCCCCAATAGAGCAGCAAGGCTTGCAACACGCCCGCCACCAGCACGGCCCATGCGGCTGCCTTGGCAACGACAATCGGCGCAAAGCTCACAAAAGACGCGGTGATCAAACAGATATTGAGAATGATCGGCACACCGGCAGACAGAATGAACCGTCCGGCCGAATTGAGCACGCCCGACAGGAGCGCGGCAATCGACATGCAGGTCAGATAAGGCATGGTGATCTGGGTCAGCAGGATGGCGAGATTGAAATGTAGCTCGTCATCGGCCTGTCCGCCATGAAAGACGAGCAGGATATAGGGCATGGTCAATTGCGCGAGCAAAGTGATCAGCGCCGTTGCGGCAAACAGGACGCGCAGGGCTTCGTCGGCAACTCTTTGCGCCGCTTCCGGCCCCTCGGCTTCATAGGTGCGCGAATAGGAGGGCACAAAGGCTTGCGCGAATGCGCCTTCGGCAAAGATCCGGCGGAAGAGGTTGGGGAACATCAAAGCGGTCGCCCAAGCGTCTCCGGCGGGGCCCGCGCCAATGCGCGCGGCGAGGAACACGTCGCGGACAAAACCGAGCATCCGGCTCGTCAGGGTCAGGCTGGCTTGGACCAGCGTATTGCGCGCAAGGCTCATATTGGGCGGCCCCTAGAAATTGTCCGAGGCGCGTGCGCGCGCAAGTTTGCGGATCGGTGTGGTCGGGGCGTCGGGCTCTTCGTTTGAGAGAATGGCCAGAAGGTCCGCTTTGAGCGCATCTCTGGCGGCCGGATCGGTAAGCTTCCCGCCGCTTTGGGTTTTGACATAGAACGCATCAAACACCCGCTCGCCATAGGAGCCGACATGGGCGGAATGGATCGACAGATCATTGTCGGCCAGAACTTGCGCCACATCGCGCAAGAGGCCGGGGCGGTTGCGGGCGGTGATGTCGATGACGGTGAACCGGCGCGAGGCGAGCGCGTCAATGTCGACCGCCGCCTGTACGAGAAACGCCGCTTCGCGCTGGCCGCGTTTGGGCGATTGGACCTCGCGCGGGGGGCTGGTCTGGTCGAAGACTTTGCGCACGGCCTCGGCAAGCCGGTCGAGCCGTCGCGCCTCGCCGCCGGCAAACGGGCCGCTCTGTCCGTCTTGCAGAGTGAACACATCGAGGATGTGGCCGGACGCGCTGGTGAAGACTTGCGCGGAGGCAATGTCTGCGCCTTCGGCGGCGATCTGTCCGGCAAGATCGGCAAACAGACCCATCCGGTCAGGGCCGGAGACGAGCAGGGTGACCCCGCCGCCATCTTCGCGCACTTCGGTCGAGACGCAAATCTCGCCGGTGCCCGCAAACAGGCGTGCGTGGCTCGCGAGTGTGTCCGAATCAAAGCCCGTCCAATAGGCCGCTTCCATCTCTGCCATAATCGGCGGCAAGGCTCCGATCAGCTCGATCACATCGGCGCGGCGGCCCTCGGCACGTTCGGCAAGATCTGCCGCGACAGCCGCTTCATCGGTACGGCCTCCGCGCAGGGCGGCGACGGTGTTGTGGTGCAGATCGGACAATAATTGCCCCTTCCAGCCATTCCAGACTTTCGGGCCAACAGCGGTGATGTCGGCGGCGGTGAGAATGTGCAACAGGCGCAGGCGTTCAATGTCGCCCACCAAGGACGCAAAATCGGCCACGGTGCGTGGATCGGAAATGTCCCGCTTCTGCGCGGTCTCGCTCATTTCGAGATGGTGGCCGACGAGCCATGCGACAAGTTCGGTCTCGTTCTCTGACAGGCCGAGGCGCTTGCAGGCGGCGCGCGAGGTGCGCATGCCTTGAACTTGCTGGTCGCCTTTGCCTTTGCCGGTATCGTGCAGGAGCATGGCGAGATAGAGCGCGCGGCGATGGAGCACGTCGCCGAAAATACGGGTCGCATGGGCATGGTGCTCGCTGCGGCCATGTTCGATGTCGGACATGATCTCGATGGCGCAGAGCGTGTGCTCATCGACGGTGAAATGGTGGTACATGTTGAATTGGGTTTGCGCGACAATGCTGCCGAACTCGGGGAGGAACTGGCCGAGAATGCCGGTCTCGTTCATTTTGCGCAGGAGGTCTGCGGGCCGGTCAGAGCCGAGCAGACAGGTCAGGAACATGGCGCGCGCGCCGTCGCTTTTGCGCATGTCGGGGCGGAAGGATTTGACCGAACGGGAGACCGCCGACATGGCATCGGGATGAATGTCGATGCCTTCTTCGGCGGCGATGACGAACAGCCGGAGCATTTCTTCGGGCGCAGCTTCGAAGACATCCGGCGCAGTGATCGACAAGCGGCCCGTGTCGATGAGGAAGGGCGTGCCCTCGACGGGTTTGGGGGCCGATTGCGGGATGAACCGGCGTAAGCCTTGGGGCTTTTTCTTTTGGGCAGCTTCAAGCTTTGCGGCAATGATCCGGGTCAGCCCGCCGACATCGCGCACAGCCAGGAAATAACGCTTCATGAAGCGCTCCACGCCAAGCCGCTCGCCGCGATCTTCATAGCCGAGGCGTTTGGCAAGCTCGGGCTGGAGGTCGAAGCTGACGCGTTCTTCGGGGCGGCCGGTGAGGAAGTGGAGATGGCAGCGCACGGTCCACAAGAAGCGGGCGGCGCGAATGAAGACCTTGTATTCATGCGGGGTCAGAATGCCGGTTTTCATGACCTCTTCGAGGGTGACCCCGCCGCTCATATGCTTGCTGATCCAGAAGATGGTTTGCAGATCGCGTAAGCCGCCTTTGCCGTTTTTGACATTGGGCTCGACGACATAGCGCACATCGCCCTGTTTGGCATGGCGTTCATCGCGCTCGGCAAGCTTGTCGGCAATGAACTGCGCGTCCTGTCCGGCAACGCATTCGGTCTGGAACTCGGCAAGCAAGGTGTCGCTGAGGGCTTTGTCGCCCACAAGAAAGCGCGCATCGAGCAGGGAGGTCTTGATCGTGACATCGGTTTTCGACAGGGACAGACAGCCAGACACGGTGCGGAAGGCATGGCCGACTTTCAGCCCCATATCCCAGAGCGCATAGAGCATATATTCGATAACGCTTTCAGCCCACGGGCTGGCTTTGTACTGGCGCAGGAACAAGAGGTCGATGTCAGACGAGGGCGCAAGCACGGAGCGGCCATACCCGCCGGTGGCAAGGACAGCGAGTTTTTCGCCCTCGGTCGGGTTGCGGGCGCGGAAAACATGCACGGTGGTAAAATCATAAAGCGCGCTGATCACTTCGTCCTGCACCGCCGAGAGCAAGCGCGCCGTGTCGAGCCCGTCTGCCCCTTGTTGCAGTCTTTCCTGCGCGATCATCCGGCCGCGAAACAGGGCAGCATGGAGCAGGTCAAGCGCGCGTTTGCGGGCGTCTTTTTCGTGGCCGATATTGTCGAGCGCGGCGGCGGTCAATTGGACGCGCAGTTTCCGGCCATCGACAATATCCTGAAGCCGCCATTTTGACGGGGCGCGGCGCGAGGCGGCGCGGTTGGCAAGGGTGGGCATATTCTGCGTGTCGGACATAAAGGCTCAATAGCGCAGATCGGCCCGCTCGGTCACGGTCTAATTGTGCGGGCGGCTGCTTTATGCGTCCGTGTCGGGGGCGAGGGCTTTGAGCTGATAGACAAGATCGAGTGCCTCGCGCGGGGTGAGCTGATCGGGATCGGTCCGGGCGAGCAGCTTGTCAGCGTCAGACTGTGTTGGTTCTGGTTCGGTTGTGTCGTCGGGGACGGGCGCGGCGGCGAAGAGCGGCAGGGTTTCGGCGCGGGCGGGGTCGGCTTCGAGGGTTTTGAGCACTTGCTCGGCGCGCTTGACGGCAGCTTTGGGGAGCCCGGCAAGCTTTGCGACCTGGACGCCATAAGACCTGTCAGCGGGGCCGGACTGGACATCATGTAGGAAAACCAGACCCTCCTGCCATTCCTGGGCGCGCAAAGACACATTGGCCGCCCCGTCAAGCTCGGCGGCGAGCGTGGTCAGTTCGTGATAATGGGTAGCAAACAGGGCGCGGCAGGCGTTTTTATTGTGCAAATGCTCGACCGCCGCCCAGGCAATCGCCAGCCCGTCATAGGTTGATGTGCCCCGTCCCACCTCATCGAGAATGACAAAGCTTGAAGGTGTCGCCTGATTGAGGATGGCGGCTGTCTCCACCATCTCCACCATAAAAGTTGACCGGCCACGGGCGAGGTCATCGGAGGCACCCACGCGCGAGAAGATGCGGTCGGCAAGGCCGAGAACAAGGCCGTTGGCAGGCACATAAAAGCCAGCTTGCGCCAGAATGACGGCGAGGACGCATTGGCGCAAATAGGTCGATTTACCGGCCATGTTCGGCCCCGTGACAAGCTGGAGGCGCGGGGCGGATTGGCCAGCGGCGTCGAGCTTTGTGTGGTTGGCGGTAAAACCCTCGCCCTGTTTTTTAAGCGCCGCTTCAACAACCGGATGGCGTAAGCCGTGAGCCTCGAAGACGGGCGTGTCCACGATTTGCGGGCGGACGGCGCCGGTGGTCTCCGCCCAGACCGCACCGGCGGTGGCGACATCAAGTTCGGCAAGCGCAGCGGCGGCGTTTTGCAAGGGGGCCGAAAGCGGTTCGAGTTGGTCGAGAAAGCCTTTGAAGATGGCAAGCTCGCGCGCTTTGGCTTCTTCCTCGGCGCGGGAGATCCGTCCGGCAAGCTCTGCAAGTTCGGTGGTCGAGAAACGGACGACATTGGCGAGGGTCTGGCGGTGGATAAAGCGCTCGTTCAGCGGCGGAGCCATCAGCGCATCGGCAAACCGAGCGGACACTTCGACAAAATAGCCAAGCACATTGTTGAACTTGATTTTGAGCGCTGCGACGCCGGTGTCCTTGGCGTAATCGGTTTGCAGACCGGCAATGATTTTGCGGCTGTCATCGCGCAAGGAGCGGGCCTCGTCGAGCGCGCTGTCCCAGCCAACAGAAATGAAATTTCCGTCGCGGGCGAGGAGCGGCACATCTTCGGCAAGCGCGCTTGAGAGATCGCGGGCGAGGGCATCAAGGCCGGGTTCGAGGCTGAGGGTCAGCGCGGCAGCGGCCTGTTCGATCAAATCAGGGGCGGCGCGCATGCGTTTGGCAATCATCGCAGCGGCAAGTTCGCCCTGTTTGAGCGCTGCGCCGAGGGCTTTGAGATCGCGCGGTCCGCCACGGCCCAAACGCAGACGCCCGCGCGCGCGTTCGAGATCAGGCGCGGTCTTAAGCTGGGCGCGGATGTCATCGGTCAGGTCGCAGTCATCAAGACACCATGCAATCGCGTCATGTCGGGCGATGATGGTGGCCTTGTCGGTGGACGGGCGGGCGAGCCGGTCGGCAAGGGTGCGGGCGCCGGGCGCCGTGAGGGTGCGGTCGACAGCATGAACGAGCGAGCCTTCGCGCGTGCCGGCCATAGCGCGGTCAATCTCGAGACTGGTGCGGGTGGCCGGATCAATCGCAAGTAGGCCCGCACTGGCCGTCCGGCGCGGCAGATCGAGCTGGATAGCTTCGCCCGCCTGGGTCAGATCGAGATAGGTCAGAAGCAGGGCGGCGGCGCTCAATTCCTCGCGGGAGAAACTGCCAATCGCGTCGAGTGTGGCGAGCTTAAACGCGACTTTGAGGGCTTTTTCGCCCGATTTTGGGCTGATCCCGCGCGCAGGCCGGAGCGTGAACGGCGCATCGACCAGCTCGAGGGCGGCTTGCAGGGCTTTGTGCTCATGCTCCGCTTCACTCAGGAGGATTTCGCGCGGGGCCAATCCGCCAAGGGCATGACCGGCATCTTGAGCAGGCAGGCTGAGGATTTCAAACGCGCCGGTTGAGACATCGCACCATGCCAATCCGGCCTCGCGTCCGCCGCTGCCGAGCGAGAGCGCGGCTAAGATATGTGCCTTTCGGGCGGCCAGAAGACTGTCCTCGGTGATGGTTCCCGGGGTGACCAGTCTCACAATTTCGCGATTGACGATGGCTTTATAACCGCGCTTTTTCGCCTCGGCAGGGGTCTCGGTCTGCTCGCACACGGCAATCGTCCGGCCCGAACCGATGAGCCGCGCGAGATACCCCTCCGCTGCGTGGAACGGCACACCGGCCATCGGGATCGGTTTGCCCTCATATTCGCCGCGCGCGGTCAGCGTAATACCAAGGATTTCCGCAGCATCTACAGCGTCCTGAAAGAACAATTCGTAGAAATCACCCATCCGGAAAAACAGTAAAGCATCAGCATGTTGGCGCTTGATTTCAAGGTATTGCGCCAGAAAGGGAGAGGGTCCTTTGTCGCGCTTGGCGGCAGTTTTTTTCTCCGAAGGGGCCGATATTTTCGTCATGGCGGCTGACGCTACCTGCTGGGCTATGGATTCGGCAAGCGCCAATTCGCCTCCGCCTGCTTGGACGGCTTGGCCGCCGCCTCGAAAATCAGCGGTTGTGGAGGCGCGCGGACCTGCCTATCATGCCATCGCATCGGCCAAACTTAAGAACAGGCGACTGCAATGACTACAAAACGTCCGAGTTTCACGGATCAAGAAGCCCTCGATTTTCACAGCCATCCACAACCGGGCAAATTGTCGGTCGCGCCAACAAAACCGATGGGCACCCAGCGCGATCTCTCGCTTGCCTATAGTCCGGGCGTCGCGGTGCCGGTGCTCGCCATCGCCGAGGACGAGGATCTCGCATACGACTATACGTCCAAGGGCAATATGGTCGCGGTGATCTCGAACGGGACGGCCATTCTCGGGCTTGGCGATCTTGGCGCAATGGCGTCCAAACCCGTCATGGAGGGCAAATCGGTCCTGTTCAAACGGTTTGCCGATGTGGACAGTTTCGATGTCGAAGTGACCACAAAGGACACCGAAGAGTTCATCACCACGGTGCGCAATATCGGCCCGACTTTTGGTGGGATCAATCTTGAAGACATCGGCTCGCCGGCCTGTTTTGTCATCGAGCAACGCCTGCGTGACGAACTTGATATTCCCGTATTCCACGACGACCAGCACGGCACGGCGATCATCGCGGCGGCGGGGCTGATCAATGCCTGTCACATTACCGGCCGCAAGATGAAGGATGTCAAAGTGGCGATTTCCGGCGCGGGCGCGGCGGGGCTGTCTGTGGCCGGACTGATCCGGCATATGGGCGTGTCGGCGAAGAATATATTGATGTGCGACCGTGACGGCGTGATCTATCAGGGGCGGGACAATGTCGACCAGTTCAAATCCGCCTTTGCGGTGAAGACGGCCAAGCGGACCCTTGCCGAAGCCATTGAGGGCGCAGACTGCGTGCTCGGCCTGTCGGTTGCGGGTGCCATTTCGAAAGAGATGGTCGCGTCGATGGCGGACAATCCGATCATTTTCGCGATGGCCAATCCGGACCCGGAGATTACGCCCGAGGACATCAAATCCGTGCGCAGTGACGCGATCATTGCGACGGGGCGGTCGGACTATCCCAATCAGGTCAACAATGTACTCGGCTTCCCGTATATCTTTCGCGGGGCGCTCGATGTGCGTGCGCGCTCGATCAATGAGGAGATGAAAGTCGCCGCGGCAACGGCGCTGGCAGAGCTCGCGCGCGAAGATGTGCCCGATGAAGTGGCTGCGGCCTATCATGGCGACCGGCCAAGCTTCGGGCCGGACTATATCATCCCGACACCATTTGATCCGCGCCTCTTGAGCTTTGTGCCGCCCTTTGTGGCGCAGGCGGCGATGGATTCAGGGGTCGCGCGCAAGCCGATCAAGGATATGGACGCCTACCGGAACGCGCTGGCGCGGCGGCAGGACCCGACCGCCTCTTTCCTTCAAAGCATTCAAGGCACGGTGCGTCCGATGAACAAGCGCATCGTCTTTGCCGAAGGGGAGGAACCGGCGGTGATCCGCGCGGCGGCCTCATTCCAGAACCAGGGGCTCGGCCATGCCATATTGATCGGCCGCGAAACGCAGGTCAAAGCGGTGATGGAGCAGGTCGGCGTCGAGCCGAACAGTATCGAGATTGTCAATGCGCGCTTGTCGGACCGGAACCCAGAATACACCGATCATCTCTATACGCGCCTGCGCCGGAAGGGCTATCTCAAGCGCGATGCGCAGCGGCTCGTCAATCAGGATCGCAATGTGTTCGGCTGCTGCATGTTGGCGCTCGGGGATGCGGACGGGCTGGTGACCGGCGTGACGCGGAATTATGATGTCGCCCTGCGGGACGCGCAATTGGTGCTCGATCCGATTGAGAACCAGACCGTGATCGGCATGTCGATGGTGATCGGCCGCGAAACCGTGTTTATCGCCGATACCAGCGTGGTGGAGCTGCCCGATGCGAGCCAATTGGCAGCCATTGCCATCGAAGCGGCGGCGGCGGCGAAGAGTCTCGGCTTTACCCCGCGCGTGGCGTTTCTGTCCTATTCCACGTTCGGCAATCCGATGGGCGAGCGTTCGGAGAAAGTCCGCGAGGCAGTGGCGCTGCTCGATGAACGCACCGATCTTGATTTCGAATATGAGGGCGATATTGCTGCCGATGTGGCGCTCAGCCCGACCCACAAACTGGCTTACCCGTTTTCCAGATTGTCCGGTCCGGCGAATGTGCTGGTCATGCCGGCCATTCACTCCGCCTCGATCTCGACCAAATTGCTTAGCGTGCTGGGCGGGGCGAATGTCATCGGGCCAATGCTGCTAGGGCTCGAGAAACCTGTCCAGATCGCCTCATTTGGCGCATCGGTGTCCGACATTGTGATCCTTGCGACGATGGCCGCCTATGATGTCGATGGCGTCATCGGCAGCGCGCGGGCGCGTTAGGCGGGGGGCGTCTGAGGTGTCTTACGAGCCACCCATGTCTGTCGCCCCCATTCGAGGACTGTAAACACGACGGCGATCAGGCCCAATTGGAAGGTCAGGATAAACACGGCCTCAAAGCCTTGCGTTTCCATCATGTCGCCAATCGGTGCGCGGCCGAGTGAGCCGATCAGCATAACCAAAGACCCAAGCAGGGCATATTGGACCGCCGCAAATCGCGGGTTCACAATCGAGGTCAGATAGGCAACGATGGCCACGCTGGCAAACCCAACGGATAGATTTTCTGCCGTAATCGCCGCCATCAATCTGATCAGCTTGTCCGTGGCTTCAAGGGGGGTGAGCGCTATGATCCATTCGAACGGCGCGCTTAATCCTGTCGCATTCAGGAAGCCTTGCAGAGCCGCCCCACCGCTCGCAAGGTCAGCAAAGAGAAGGTTTGTGACCGCCGCCAGAAGGGCACCAATCAGCAGGCATGGCATCCGGCCAATAAACAGCAAGGCGGCCGCGCCAAGGGCAGAGCCGGAAATGGTCATGATGACCCCGAAGGTTTTCGAGGCCAGCGCGATTTCGTCTCCGCTATGGCCGAGCGCGCCAAAATTGAGCCCCAGATAGAATGGATAGGCAAAAGCGCCCCATACGAGGTCGGCAAACCGATAACTCAGAACAAGCCCCAATACGATGATCGCGCCCCAGCCTAGACGCGAGATCAGGTCCATGAGCGGATCGAGAATTGATCTGAACAATGAGTCAACCAACACATCAAGCCCCCCCGACGAGGCGGGTGCTTGCTCGCTGGGGGTTTTGTTGCCGCGTAATAATAAAGCCGCGATGATTGCAGGCAGGACAACACTTAGCAGAATAATGATCGGGCCTTGGACCTTGATGAAGGTCGTGCCGCTTGGTGGCGGGGTTGCTGTCAGAGCTTGTGAGACAAAGGTGGCAATCATGAAAATGGCGATGGCCCAGGCGACCGCCACACCGCCGACCGCATAACGCCGGATCTGGAGTGATATTCCCGGACCAAAGCTTGGCCGGATGCCATTGGAATCGGCAAACTTTGTATGATCGGGTTCGGGGGCAATGAGAATGCCAATCATGGTGACCGTCATAACCCCTGCCATCAGCAGATAAGTCGCCTCCCAACCAATGCGCGTATAGAGAACCAGAGCCAATGCGCCGGTGAGCAGGCCACCAAGTCGATGTCCGAACTGGTAAAGGGCAGACATCAAATCCTTGTCTTCATCCGAACGCGCGATTTCTATGCGCCAGGCATCGAGGACAATGTCATGCGTTGCCGACAAGCCCGCCACGACAAGCGCAATCAGGGCGACTGTGCCGATATTTTCCGCCGGTGACGACAGGGCAATCACGGCTAAGCCCACCGCAATGGCCACTTCGCAAAGCAGGAGCCATTGTCGGCGTGGCCCTAGAAATCCCGCCAAGGGAGAGCGGGCGCGTTGAAAGGAGGGCGCCCACAAATATTTGTATGAATAGACCAGGATAACCATCGAAAGCGCGCCGATTTCTCGCGGGTTGATCCCGTCTGTTGTCAGCCAGGCAAACAAGGTTCCCAGAACGGATCCGTATGGAATGCCCGCCGCCAGCGCCAGCAGAAACATTGCCGCCATCCGCCGGTCTTTCAGCGCCTTTATGGCACGGATGAAGCGGGGGGGCTGTTTGGCGGGTTTGTCTGTCTGCGCGGTGCTCATGCGGCGCCTTTCTGGTGCGGCTTAGAGGCAAGTGTCGCGTGCGTTCTGGCCGTGTCAACACGCGCCCAGCTTTCGGCAAGTTCGCGCAGCGCGGCCGCATCGAGCGGTTTGGCGGCGACCGCGTTCGCTCCGGCGGCAAGCGCGCGCTGCTCGATCTCGGGGTTGACCTCGGCAGAGACGGCAATGATCGGGGTTTTGTGGCCGCGCTCGCGCAAAGTCTGCATGGCCTGGAACCCGTCCATCACCGGCATCCGCAAATCCATCAGGATCAGCGCGTGGTCCATCGCGTCTGCCGCTTCGACCGCTTCGACGCCGCTTACGGCGGTGGAAACCAGAAATCCGGCCTGTTCGAGCGCGCGCTGGGCGATCAGCGTGTTGATGGCATTGTCGTCGGCAATCAGGATGCGCGCGCCGGCCAGCTGCTCGCGGCGTTGCTCGTCGCCCAGATTGCGCTGACCGGCACAGGCAAGCCGGACCCGCTCGATCAGCGACGCCTCGCGCAAGGGCCGCACGAGCCAGCCCGAACACCCCAGCAAGCGATACCGCGTAATGGTGCGGCGGTCTTCAGGGCGCAGCACGACAAGCGTGGGCGCAAGCGAGGCGAGGCGCGCGATCTCTTGAAAGGGAAGCTGCGCGTCGGCGAGAATGACGCCATTGCGCTCGACGGGGCCACCCGGCTCGGCAATGCGGGGCGTGTGACCGGCAAAATCAAGCGCGGAGGCGGCGGCGAGCGTGGTCTGTTCGGGCAGGCCGACAAGGGTGACATCGGGCAAGGCAAAGGCCGGGATGGCGTCGGGCGCGGAAGTCTCGGGCGCGGCGGCGGTGTCGATATGGGTGGGCAGGCAAAAGCGGAAGCGGCTGCCAAGGCCAAGCTGGCTGTCGATTTCGACCTCGCCGCCCAGCGCGGTGGCGAGCCGCTGGACAATCGCAAGGCCGAGCCCGACCCCCCCATCTTTCTGCGCATCCGACGCAGACGTTTGCCGGAAAGCTTCAAACAGGCCCGCCTGAGCGTCCGGCGCAATGCCCGGGCCGGTGTCGCTGATCGACCAGATTAGGCAGCCGTCTTCGTGCCGGACATCGACGAGCACGCCGCCCGTCTCGGTAAATTTCAGGGCATTGCCGACCAGATTGAACAGGATCTGGCGGATGCGGCCAGCATCGCCAAGCGCGGTGACATTCTCGCCAACAAGATTGCGCAGGGCGATGTCGATATTGGCCGAATGGGCGCGCGGGGCGAGCAGTTCGACGACTTCACGGGCCAAATTGATGGGCGAGAACCGGCTCAGCTCGAGGTCAAGATCGCCCGCATCAAGCCGGGCATAATCGAGCACATTGTTGAGCATGCTTAAAAGGCGCGATCCGCTGAGCTGGATCGCCTCGGCATAGTCCCGCTGGGCCGGTTGCAGCTCGCTTTCGAGCAAGAGGGAGACCATGCCCAATATGCCATTGAGCGGGGTGCGGATCTCGTGGCTGGCGGTGGCCAGAAGGGCATTCTCGACGCGCGCATCCGAGCGGCTGTCCTCGAGCGTGCCGGAGGTTTCGAGCGGGGCGGGTGCTGGTGCTGAATCTGCCATGTCCACCAGTGTGGCTGAAAGGGTTAACCAAACCTTTAATAGACCATCTGATTGGGCGCTCGCACCGTGTTATTGCCATAGCTGCGTTTGCGATAGGTCAGCGCTTCGGCAATGTGCAGGCGGGTTATGCCATCTGCGCCGTCAAGATCGGCAATGGTGCGGGCGACTTTCAGGACGCGATGATAGCCGCGCGCGGACAGGTTGAGCTTGGTCGCCGCATCCGACAAAAGCGCTGCGCCGGCTTCATTGGGCGTTGCAAACCGATCCAGCTCTGGCGGGGCGGCGTCGGCATTGAGCGCGCGTTTTGTGCCTAATGTCGCCTCATCATAGCGCGCCGTCTGCCGATTTCGCGCCTCGAGCACGCGCGCGGCGACCTCTTTTGTGCCCTCGCTCGGCGGCGGCAGGGCCAGATCAATCGCGGTAACGGGCGGGGTGTCGAAGAACAGATCAATCCGGTCCATGAACGGGCCGGAAATGCGCGACTGGTATTTTTGCTGGCAGGCGGGTTTGATCCGGCAATTGAGCTCGGACGCCGCATCGCCGCCGCACCGGCACGGGTTCATCGCTGCGACAAGCTGGAACCGCGCCGGATAGCGCACATGCCGGTTGGCGCGCGCAATAACGGCCTCCCCAGCCTCAATCGGCTGGCGCAGCGCATCAAGCGCTTGGGCGTGAAATTCGGGTAATTCGTCAAGAAACAGGACGCCATGATGGGCAAGCGACACTTCACCCGGCTTGGCTTTGATGCCGCCACCAACAAGCGCCGCCATCGAGGCCGAATGATGCGGCGCACGAAACGGCCGCGTGCGCGACAGCTCGCCGCGTTCGAGCAGGCCGGAGATCGACTGGATCTGGCTGACCTCCAGCAATTCGCGCGCGGACAAGGGCGGCAACAGGCCGGGCAGACGCTGGGCCAGCATGGATTTCCCCGACCCGGGCGGACCGGAGAAGAGGAGATTATGGCCCCCGGCGGCGGCAATTTCGAGCACGCGTTTGGCCACGTCCTGACCCTTTACATCGCGCAAATCGGGACCGGGCCGCGCCTCGGCAATCTCGCCCGCCTTGGCTGGTGCCAGCACAGCGCGCCCTGAAAAATGATTGACCAGCGCGATCAGATTGTCCGCGCCAATCGCCGCCCCGCCAGCCCACGCCGCTTCCGCCCCGCACACGGCCGGACAGATCAGCTGCAAATCCATACTTTCAGCCGCCATCGCCGCAGGCAGAACCCCGATCGTCTCGCCAAGCCGCCCATCCAGCGACAGCTCGCCCATCGCCGCATAGCCATCCAGCGCATCGGGTGCAATCGCCCCCATCGCAGCCAGCATCGCCAGAGCAATCGCAAGATCATAATGGCTGCCTTCTTTCGGCAAATCGGCCGGCGCAAGGTTCACGATGATGCGTTTTGGCGGCAGCGCCAACCCAATCGACGCAAACGCCGCGCGCACCCTTTCGCGGCTCTCGCCCACCGCCTTGTCCGGCAAACCGACAATGGTGAAATAGGGCGACGATCCACTCATATGGACCTGAACATCAACGGGTTTTGCCTCAACCCCCGCAAACGCAAACGTCTTGATCCTGCTTACCATCAGCCCATGTCTCCTCTTCTCAAGGCCTATCACAAGCTCCAGAACAAAGAAAGAACAATTTTTCCAAAAACCTCACACGAACGTGCGCTCGCAGTGATGTTCTTTATGTTAGTTTTGGTCATCGGGTTAAAATGACAGGAGTGTTCTGATGACACGTAATTTGAAACTTTTCGGCGCGCTGGTCCTGGCCGGTGGCCTCATGGCCGCTTTCTCGGACAGCGGATCGAGCGCGCTCGCCGCCATTGACAGCGAAGTGAGCATTTCGATCAGCGCGGATGCGGCAAAAACCGCCGTGGCTCTGGCCCAGGCAACGGGCGACACGACACAGACAATAAGACCGCGCATCATGGCCGCCCAAGCCATCACCATCGCGCAAACCGAGGAGGCCGTGACCATCGCCTCCGCCCCCGCAGACGGGCTGGTGACGACGGGAAGCTGGACCAAGAAAAAGCGCGTATCGAAGGGCACATGGTCGATTGTGCGCGAGGATGGCGGCTTGTTTGTCGAGCTCGATGCCGATTTCCGCACACGCGGCGCGCCGGATCTCAAGCTCTTCCTCTCGCCGTTTTCGGCCGCTGAGGTGAACAAGAACAATGCGCTTGAGGGCGCGCACCTGATCTCGCTGCTCGACAGCAATAAGGGCGCGCAGCGTTATGTCATTCCGGACATTGAAAATCTCGACGGCTACCGCTCGATCATCATCCATTGCGAAGACTACACAGTTTTGTGGAGCGCGGCGGATTTGTAGGACGACGGCGAAAATGCAAGATGTAAAAGGCCATCCCGAGCGGGTGGTCTTTTTT
>CALLCD010000293.1 GCA_938049795.1 uncultured Hyphomonadaceae bacterium
CACCCAAGACCCGCTTGCGCATATTCTGGCCCCGGCCGATCATGGCAAAAGCCCCGTTCAGGCCCGCGTCCACCGGCCCAGGCGCGCCGACCCTGCCGCCCCGCTTCTCTTGCCTGCGCCACCCTCCACACCTGCCCCCAAGCCGCTCACCCCGCGCCGCCGCGCTGCAGGAGGCCATCCGCGCAATGCCCGCATCATCCCCAAGAGCCGGGACTTTCACTAGAGCATGTTCACAAAAGGCTTACTGCGAAGCGTTCGCATTTGTTGTTGACAATCATTCTCATTTGTAGATTATTGTCTGCATGATCATTTGTATTTGTAATCGTATCAATGAAAAAGCGGCTGCCGAGGCCGTCCAAGCGGGTGCGCGCAGCCCTCGCGCTGTGCTGGCCCATCACGGATGCAAATTTAATTGCGGCAAATGCAGATGCGCCATGGGTGAGTTCATTGCGGACGCTCTGGACAAAAATCCCGAAGATTCAGAGCTTATTGCCGCCGAGTGATCGCGACTGATTTGCAATCGCCACTGCGACTGCTTCTCACTATCACAATCAATTGTTTTGTTTGTATTTTTTAATATTTTTGCGGTTGAGTTCTGCGCAGTTTTCCCTATCTCTAGGCCTTCGATCACACCAGATGAAAGCGAGCTATGCCATGAAGGGCAACAAAGAGATTATCAAACGGCTGAACGAAGCGCTCAAAAGCGAGCTGACGGCGATCAACCAGTATTTCCTGCATTCGCGGATGTTAAAAGACTGGGGCATCACGGTTCTGGCCGACAAGATGTATAAGGAGTCGCTCGAAGAGATGCAGCATGCCGATGCGCTGATCGACCGGATTCTGTTTCTTGAAGGACTGCCCAATTTGCAGGATCTTGGAAAGCTGAACATTGGCGAGAATGTTGAAGAGATTCTGGCCGCAGACCTCGCCTCGGAAATGGAAGCCCAGCAAATGTATCGCGACAGTGTGGCAGCGGCCGAAGCGGCCAAGGATTTCATCTCGCGCGATCTGTTTGCCAAGCATCTTGGCGACGAGGAAGAGCACATTGACTGGCTCGAAACCCAGCAGGAGCTGATTTCTAGTATGGGGCTGCAAAACTACATCCAGACCCAATCGGGACCGGCCACAGCCTAAGTCGGCTTCAAGCTGATTTCAGGCTGGCGAACACCAGATACCCTGTGCCCTCCCCAAGGCGCAGGGTTTCTTTTTGCCGTAAGTCGCGTGTGGCTTACAGGGCGTGCAGCTTTACGGGCACGTCCTTGAAGCCCATGACGAAGTTTGATCCGGTGCGGGTTGGCGCGCCGACCATTTCGATCCGGCTGAACCGCGTCAGGATCTCTTCCCAGAGAATGCGGATCTGCATTTCGGCAACGCGATTGCCCATGCAACGGTGGACGCCGAAGCCAAAGGACAAATGCTGGCGCGCGCGGTCACGGTCGATTTTGAACACGTCCGGCTCGTCAATCACTGTTTCATCGCGATTGCCCGAGACATACCACATCACCACCTTGTCGCCCTTGCGGATCAGCTTGCCGCCAAGCTCGATGTCTTCAAGCGCATTGCGCCGCATATGACCCAGCGGGGTCTGGTAGCGGATAATTTCGGAGACGGCATTGGGCACAAGCTCCGGATTGGCGCGCAGCTTCTGCCACTCTTCGGGGAACTGGTTGAACGCCACCACGCCGCCAGACATGGAGTTGCGCGTCGTGTCATTGCCGCCCACGATGAGCAGCATGAGATTGCCCAGGAGCTCCATTGGATTGTTGATCATGTCCTTCGTGTTCTCGCCATGAGCCAGAAGGGAAATGAAATCGAACTTCGGCTCGGCGGCGGCGCGCTGTTTCCAGAGCTCGGAGAAATAGCCCAGGCACTCGCCAAGCTGGCGCTCGCGTTCTTCCATATCGACATCCATGCCGACGGTTGAGGAATTGGTTGTGACATCCGACCAGAACGGTAAGAGGTGTCTGTCCTCGAACGGGAAGTCGAACAGGGTTGCGAGCATTTGCGTCGTCAGCTCGATTGATACGTGATCGACCCAGTTGAACGTCTCGCCAATCGGTAGGCTGTCGAGCACTTTGCCGACGCGTTGGCGGATCAGCGCTTCGACCTCGGACAATTGTTTGGGCGCAACCGCTGGAGAGACGGTCTTGCGCTGGGCTCTGTGTTTGCCGCCATCCATAGCGATGAACATGGGCGTGTTAAAATCAGGCGGGGCATCGCCAATGACAATGTCGCGATGCGAGGAGAAGACTTCATGATTGGAGTCCACGGCCACAATGTCATTGAATTTGGTGACAGACCAATAAGGGCCGAACTCGCTGTCCTTGTGGAAATGGACGGGGTCTTCTTGCCTGAGACGCCGGAAATATTCGCCATGTAGATTGTGCTCGAACAGGTCGGCCCGTGCGACATCGAGCGCGTCAAGCGGCAGGGTCCAAGGGTCCGCGATATTGTGCGCCTCCACGGCGCTTGCAGTGTCTGGCATGGCTTCCTCCATTGGCGCAGGCTCTGTTGTCCCGCGCTCATGGAGCAAATGTCTCAAACAGCCGCCTGCCTGTCAATCTTCACAGCCAAGCGGGCCAAAGCCGCCCAAGACCAAAGCTTAGCTTTTCGGAGCGAAGCTGGCCGCTTGCGCCATCGCCCATTGCCGCTTCAAATGCGTCGCTTCAGCCCCTTCGAGCAGGGCTCCGGTTTCAAGCAGATCATAGGCGCGTCTTGCGGTGGCTGATCTGTCTTCGGTGATCCGGTGCATGATGTGGTCCGGCGTCAGCTCGCTTGGATGTTCGCAGCCCGCCGCGCCCACAACTTCCATCAGGGCGGCGACCGTGTTCTTGTGGAAGTGGTAGACGCGCTCTGCCTTGTCCGGCACAACAAGTCCGCGCTGCAAGCTCTTGCTTGTGGTGGCAATGCCGGTTGGGCAGGTGTTCTTGTGGCATTGCAGCGACTGAATGCACCCCAGCGCAAACATGAAGCCGCGCGCCGTGTTTACCCAGTCGGCCCCAAGCGCCATCGAGCTTGCCAATGCAAAGGCGGATATCTGCTTGCCGCCCACTGCCAGTTTCACCTCATCTTTCAATCCGCAGCCGACAAGTGCGTTACGGGTCAATACGAGACCTTGGCGCAACGGTGTGCCGACATGGTCAAGAAACTCCGCAGGCGCTGCGCCGGTGCCGCCCTCTGCGCCATCTACGACCAGAAAGTCAGCGCGGATGCCCGTCTCGAGCATGGCCTTGCACAAGGCGAGCACTTCATGCGGTCGCCCGACGCAAAATTTCAAACCAACCGGCTTGCCGCCAGAGAGCTCGCGCAATTTGGCCACAAACTCCATCATCTCGATCGGGGTGGAGAAGGCTGAGTGGTAGGGCGGCGACAAACACGTTTCGCCAATGGCAATGCCCCGCGCTTCGGCAATCTCTTCGGTCACTTTCTGCCCAGGCAAGACACCGCCATGTCCGGGCTTTGCGCCTTGGGAAAGTTTGATCTCGATCATCTTGACCTGATCAAGGCTTGCAGTCTCGGCAAACTGGTTTGCATCAAAGCTGCCATCCTTGTTGCGGCATCCGAAATAGCCAGAGCCAAGCTCCCAGACAAGGTCGCCGCCGCCTGCCTTGTGATAGCGCGACACACCGCCCTCGCCCGTATCATGATAGAAGCCGCCCTTGGCTGCCCCGCGGCTCAGGCTTTCAATCGCGCGCGCGCCAAGCGAGCCGAAACTCATGGCGGAGATGTTGAACACGCTTGTGTCATAAGGCTTGGCTGTGCCGGGCGCGCCGACACGGACACGCGGATTGGTCTCATCCGGATGTCTTGCGGCCATAGAATGGGCCAGCCAATCATAAGGCGGCTTGTCAATATCAAGATGACTGCCAAAGGGTTCGACCGACGAGACGTTCTTGGCGCGGCGATACACCATAGCGCGCTCTTCATGATTGAACGGACGCCCTTCGGTTTCGCTCTCGACCATATAGGCGCGGAAGAAAGGCCGCAGTTCTTCAGCAATCCATCTAACGCGCGCAATAATCGGGAAGTTGCGCCACAAAGTGTGACGCGGCTGAAAAAAATCGTACAGGCCAAGCAGCAGCAATCCGCCAAGCACAAGGCCAGGCAAAGCCAACCACGGCACAAGGTGAAATCCTGCAACACATAGCCCAAGCGTCAATGCTACCAGTCCTATTGGAATATACCGTACCATGATCATTCTCCTTCAAGATAAAGTCACTTGCCGCCTTGGGAAGCAAACGCTAGAGACTTGCAACAGGCCCTTGCTGCAAGAAAGTTCTTTTCAACTCGTTCCTTAGCTGCAACGGTCTGGTTTAGTGATTCGAATTGAGTATGTTTAACTGAAACTGACAATAGGAAACTTCCAATGGGAAAGCGTGACGATCTAATCGAAAAGTACAAGAAGCAAATGACCGAGAAGCTTAGTCTCAAAGTGGACGATGCGCTTCTGCTCGGTGTGACCAAGGCTTGTGGTCCGAGCATCTACAATGCAGACGCGTCCTCTGTCGCTGCGTCTGATCCAAAAGAGCTTGAGCGCGTCAAGCAAAGCTTCCTGATCAAGAAGTGCGGTCTGAAAGATTCGCCGAAGCTTGATGAAGGCATTGCCGCTGTGATTGCGACTTATGGCAAGTCCACACGTCCGAAGTATCGCGCCGTCTTCTACTACCTGCTTGCCAAGCAGTTTAGAAAAGGGTCGCTGTTTAGATAGTCGCATTCGACAGCCCACTTGATAACAGGCCGGACAGAACGTCCGGCCTTTTCTCTGTCTGGCTTATCGGGTTACGGGCGAACGCGTCTACCAGATTCCCACACGCGCCTCAGGCGGGAGATAGAGCGCGTCCTCCGGCCCGACATCGAACGCTTCATACCAGGCGTCCATATTGCGCACGATCCCATTGACCCGCAGCGCCATCGGGCTGTGATTGTCGGACAGCACACGCCGGCGGACATTCGCTTCGGTTCGCTTATAGCGCCGCGCCTGTGCCCGCCCGAGAAAGAATCGTTGCGCGCCCGTATAGCCGTCCAGCACGGGCGCTTCGGCTCCGTTCATCTGCAAGACATAAGCGTCATAGGCCACTTGCATGCCCGCCAGATCGCCAATGTTCTCGCCAAGGGTCTGGCGGCCCTTCACAAACAGTCCGGGCAATACCTCGTAGGCATCAAATTGCGCCACCAATTGCGCGCCCGCACGGTCAAACGCCGCCTTGTCCGCATCCGTCCACCAATTGGCCAGCCGTCCATCGCCATCATAATGCGCGCCGCGATCATCAAAGCCGTGACCAATCTCATGGCCGATAATCGTGCCGATGGCGCCATAGTTGAGCGCTGCGTCTGCGGCCGCATCAAACAAGGGCGACTGCACATAGCCCGCTGGTACAAATACGGTGTTGCGGCTATGGCTGTAGAACGCGTTGACCGTTTGCGGGGCAGATGACCAATAGCGTCGATCCATCCCCTCCCCGAGCCGTCCAAGCTGCCAGCGCCGTCTGTCCGCCCGCAAGGCACGGACATTGGCGAACAGATCGAACGCGTCGATCTCCAAATCGTCATAGTCACGCCGGACATCCGGATAGCCGATCTCGCCTTGCATCTTGTCGAGCTTTTCAAGCGCAGCCGTCTTGGTGGGCCCCGACATCCAGTCGAGCGCCTTTATACGTGCGGCATAAGCGCGTTTGATGTTCTCGAACATCTCCTGCATCTGGCTTTGGGTCTCTTCGGAGATGTAGCGCTCGACATAGCGTTCGCCGACGGCATGTTCGAGCCGACTGTTCACGAAGCTGACCGCCCGCAGCTCTCTTGGCCGCCGGACCATCTGCCCGCGCAATTTGTGGCGGTAGAACTCGAAGTGCGGTTCGGCAAATCGCTGCGGCATATAGGTGGCATTTGCGCGGACATAATGGAAGGCCAGATAGTCACGCCATGTTGAAACCGGCGTCTTGGCGAAGAGGTCCGCAAGCCCTTCGACCGCGCCCACTTCGCGCAGGATCACGCTTGTCTCGGCGCCAAGCCCTTTGGCCTCAAGAAAGGTCTGCCAGGGAAAGCCCGCCATATCTTCGGCCAGCGTCCGGGTCTCGCGCGGATTGTAGGTCCGTGTTACGTCGCGCCGTTCGCCTCGGCTCCAATGCAGTTTGGCCATCGCCACTTCGAGCGCCAGCATGTCTGCCGCGCGCTCTGCCGGATAGTCCTTACCCAGAGTGCTAAACACCAAGGTGATATGTTCGAGATAAGCGGCGCGCAATCTGTCAAGCGCTGCGCTCTGGCCGATATAGAAAAACTGGTCTGGCAGGCCGAGGCCGGACTGGCTGATCATCACCACGCCTTGTCCGGGCGCTTTGGGATCATTGCCGACGGATGCTGCAATGGGTCCGCCGGTCGACATTTCCGCGTCCGCCATGATCCGCGCAACATGTTCGTGCGTGTCGGCTTCGCGGATTTGCGTGAGCGCGCCCTCGAACGGCGTCATACCGGCAATCTCGACACGGGCCTCATCAAGATAGCTCAGATAAAGGTCGCGGATCTTCTGGTCCTCGCTGCCGCGCGCGGGATGGCGACCGACCAGATCCTGAATGATCTCGGCAATGCGCGCTTCATTGCGCTCACGCATGACCACGGAGAAGCCGGTGCCGGTGCGCTGGGGCGGAATGGGCGTGGTCGCCAGCCATGTGCCATTGGCGTAGCGAAAGAAATCATCACCCGGCGAAACGGACGTGTCTCTGGTCTCGAGCGGAAACCCCCATGCGCCAAGCACCGGCACTGGATCGGGCGCGACCTCGACCACAGGCTCTACCACATCCACCGCCTCCGTCACGCCACCACAGCCGCCAAGGCCTGCGAGCAAAATCGCAAGCGACAGGAAAGAAGAGAAACGAAGCGACATGAAAAGTCCGGATCAATTGGTGGCGGCCAACTCTTACCGTGTCGGCGTGTGGTCTGCCAGAGCCAGCCTGTAATCGCGGCCAGAGCTAGAACCCTTGCAGCCGCGCATAGCGGTCACGGTGGAACGCCCCGCCGCCATACATGGCCTCGGCCACACGCGCGCGCTTGAGGATAAAACCCGCCTCATGCGCATCGGTCATGCCGATCCCGCCATGCATCTGCACGCATTCATTCGATACCAGATGCAGCGTGTCCGAGGCGCGCGCTTTGGCAAGGCTGGCAAGCTCGGCAACATCATTGCGCCCGGTATCTGCCGCCGACAGCGCTGCGGCCACCGATGAACGCGTTAGCTCCAATTCGGTGAACATGATCGCGGCGCGGTGCTGCAAGCCCTGAAACGAGCCGATCAGTTGGCCGAACTGTTTGCGGGTTTGCAGATATTCGAGCGTCATCTCGAACGCCATCGTCGCGCTGCCCAGCATTTCGGCGGCCAGTCCGATCCGCGCCAGATCGAGCACTTGTTCTGTAAGTATAAGCCCATCCGCCTCCCCGACCCGTGCGCTGGCGTCCACCCGTACGCCATCAAGCATCAGATCAGCTGCGCCATGAGCGTCAAGCGTGTTGAGTGTGTTTATGCCCAGCCCATCGGTCTCGCGCGGCACCAGAAAAAGGCTCAGCCCGTCCCCTCCGCCCGTGCGCGCGACGACCATAAACAAGTCAGCGAACTGCCCGTTCGGCACAAAGCGTTTGCTGCCGGAGAGGGTATAGCCGTCGCCGTCCTGTTTCGCGGTTGTGGCGATGGCGGCCGGATTGTGATGTGCGCCTTCGTCAAGTGCCAGCGCGGTTGTCGTTTCGCCGGATGCGATCTTACCGAGCCATTGGTCGCGCTGGGTTTCCGAGCCGCCCAGCGTCAAGACGGAGGCGCCAATCAAAGCGGTCTGCAAAAGCGGCGTTGCTGCCAGCGTGCGCCCCTGCGCTTCCATGATCTGACCCATGCCAACCATGCCGAAATCAGACCCGTCATAGGCTTCGGGCACCAAGACGCCAAAGAAGCCAAGCTCGGCCAGCTTTGCCCGCGCTTCGGCATCGACGCCATTGGCCCCCGCATCGCGCAAGCCCCGAAGCCTCGAAATGGGCAATTCATCCCGCGCAAAGGCCATTGCCGTATCGCGCAACATTTGCTGGTCTTCGGTCAGGATAAAAGTCATGGAGCGGGCCGCCTGCATTCGGAAGTGAAACACGCGTCTACGATAGCGGGTGGGGGCTGACCTGCAAGGGTTGACGTAGGGTCGTCAATTGGTCGTGCGCCCAGGTCTCTACATCCCCCAGCTTGATTTCAGAGCGCGCAGCCGCGCCACAAGACCCCGAAGCCTTCGGGCCTTGTAGGAATAGGATTTGAGCACAGCCTTTTCCTCGGCCTTTTTCCGATTGTGGATTTCGATTTGCCGGGCGGTCATGCGCGGACGGGCTGCTTTTCTCAGTGCCCGCGCCTTGAGCACCATGCGCGGGACAATGCCCAGCACAATGCCTCCCGCAATGCCGCAGGACAGATAGCCGACATGATCGGCGGTGAGTTGATAGCCAAACCGTGCAATCAGTGCCTCAATCTCGGACACTTTGTTGCCGCTGATGCGCGAGCGCATGCTGACAAGGTATAAGATGAAGATTGCGGTCGGTTCTGTCGAGAGGGCGGAAATCCCGTGGGTGACGCGGTTCAGGGTCAACACAAACCCCAGCAGCAGTCCGGCTCCAGCCAAACCATAAGCATAGTGCGGCGCCGAGAGCGTGATGACGACCCCCAGAATGGGCAAGGTCACAATGCTCATCACGCATTTCTTGCGGGCCTCAGGCGTTGCATCCGGCCGCAATGCGTTTTCAAGCACGCCCGTAATCTGGACATATGCAATCGACAATGCCGCCAGAAAGAAAATGAATCCGATACTGTTATAGTCCATTCCAAGCCCTCTTTGGGACGCAGAATAGCAAAACACGATTAAACGACATTTAACGCCGGAGTTGCGTGCTATACCAATTTTAGATCAGAGGCTGCAATGGTCCTCGCCCTATTGGTGCTCACGCAACCCCAGAACGCGTTTGGCAATGACATTGAGGTTCACTTCCGATGTGCCGCCCTCAATCGAATTGCCTTTGGCCCGCAGCATGGCACGCGTCGCCCCAAGCTCATCACTGTCAAAGCCCTCGCCCGACCAGCCAAGGCCGTCCGTGCCGAGCGCCTCGACAACAAGTTCGGTCTTGTCCTGATTGAGTTTGGCGCCGCAATATTTGAGAATAGATGTCGTCGGACCAATATCGCCGCCCGCCTTGGCCGTCTCCGTGCTGCGCCGCACCGTTAGGCCGAACGCTTTGTTGTACATCAGATGCTTGGCCAGCCGCGCGCGCAGATCGCCATCGGCCAGTGTGCCGTCTGCCTGCACGCCGATTTTCGCCTTGGCAATATCATGTGCGCCCAGCGCGCCCGCGCCGGCTGTGCTTGCGCCAAAGCCCGATGAGGAGATCGACTGGCGCTCGAACTGCAAGAGCCGTTTGGCAATCGTCCAGCCCGCATTGACCTCGCCGACAAGCTGGTCTTTCGGCACTTTGACATCGGTAAAGAAGGTTTCGCAAAATGGCGAGGAGCCGGAG
>CALLCD010000294.1 GCA_938049795.1 uncultured Hyphomonadaceae bacterium
GCGAGCCCCATCAAGAGGGCGCCAACCTCTTCGGGTTTTGCGTCTCCGGCGAGCATGGCATTGAAGGCGCCTTCAAGCACCTGCGTGCCCAATTCTTCGCCGCGTGCGATGGCTTTGATGGCCGTGGTGATGGCTGTGTCAGTCATGGCTTAGGGGATAGCGGGATGTGATTGGCAGGGCAATGATCCATTCTAAGTCGGCCGGGTGGCTGATCTGATGGTTTAGGGACATGTGTGAGATCAAGCTTTCATTGGGAGGCTGAGGCTGTTGGTGCTAGCGTCACCGCGAGGAGGGTATTTTATGTTGAAAATCATAAGTTTAGTATCTGCGGCGATGATGGTTGCAGCTTGCAGTGGGATGCAATCGGGGCCTGTCGGGACGAAAAACGGGATTGTTGCAGACATGTTTGAAGGATGTGCAGCGTCTATTAATGCGAACGCGATGTCTCCTACGAGCATGGCACGCGGGGGGCCGTCCGTTCGCAGGGAGTGGCCGGACCATCGCTTTGATTGTGGGGATGTGACCGAAGTTTATCTGGGTATTCTGAATGTCAGGAATCTCGATGGATTTGAGCGCGGTTTTTGCACGGAGTCCCGGCCAGGTGCCAGTGAGGAGATGGATTGCGATACTGCCAAAGCGGCGGTGCGCCGTCTGCGCAGTGATACGACCTCGCGCAATGGGGAGTCCGTTCAATTGGGGATGCGGTTCAAATCGGTTGATCCTGCAAGTCTGGTGTCGCGCATGAAAGAGTTGTGTGAGAACGGTATTGGGGATGCCTGCATTAGCGTGGCCAAGATGGTTGCGCACGAGGGGGCCACGGCAGATTTCAACCATATTGATGACGTGCCGGATCTCGAGCAGGAACAGGCCTATTACCAGAAAGGGTGTGATGTTGAAAATGAGCGCGCTTGTTATCTTTATCGCGGAACGTGGCGATTGAACATTGATCAGCCCGAGCCGGCTGCGAACGAGATCATTGCCTATTTTGAAGCGGCTTGTGACAGCGGTCATCAGTTTAGATGTGAAGATGCAGAGTTTGTTGAAACGAAGTATGGTGAGTGGCTTAACCAACAGGCCAGAAATGAGCGGTATCGGATTGAGCAAGAGGAGAAGCGTGCGGCCAGACGGGCCGAGAGACGGGCGGGCAGAGATTAGGGCCGGACACGATGTGCAATGTGCAAAATGTGTCGGGGGTGGTAGAGCTGTTGCGGTTAAGTCTAGTCTAGGAGACAGCCGATGGCCCCCGATGATGTAAGCCGCGATGAAGGCCAGCTTAATACCAAGCCCGAGACGGCGGAGTTTGTGCTCAACCATACAATGTTGCGGATCAAGGACCCGGCGGCCTCGCTCGGCTTTTATCGGGATCTGCTCGGGATGACGCTGGTTAAGCGGCTTGATTTTCCGCCGGGCAAGTTCTCGCTGTTCTTTCTCGGGTATGTACGGGCGGAGGATGGGCCGATCCCTGCGGGTGTGGCGGAGCGGATTGCGTTTACGTTTCGCCAGCGCGGGCTGTTGGAGTTGACCCATAATTGGGGCTCGGAGACCGATGAGGCTGTGCGCTATCATGATGGCAATGCCGAGCCGCGCGGGTTTGGCCATATCGGGATTTCGGTGCCGGATGTCGAGGCGGCATGTGCGCGGTTTGATGCGGCGGGGGTGGAGTTTGTCAAACGGCCCGACGAGGGCGCGATGAAGGGGCTCGCTTTTGTGCGCGATCCGGATGGTTATTGGGTCGAGATATTGAAGGCGCGGTCGCTGGCGGGGCTTTAGCGCTTTACCTGTTTGAGCCAGTTTGCGAGCAGGGCGTGGCCGTGTTCGGTCTTGATGCTTTCGGGGTGGAACTGGACGCCGAAGACGGGCTGCGATGTGTGGCGGACGGCCATGATTTCGCCGTCGGCGGTGAAGGCGTCTGCGATCAAGGTGTCGGGCAGGTCTTGTTTGCGCACGGCGAGGGAGTGATAGCGCACCACATCAAAGCGTTCGGGCAGACCGGCAAAGAGTGGGCCGCCTTCATGATGGATTTCGCTGAGCTTGCCGTGGCGGATGTCTTGGGCCGTGATGACCGCGCCGCCCATCGCTTGCCCGATGGATTGATGACCAAGGCAGACGCCGAGGATGGGGAGCGTCTGGGGCGCGCGTTCGACGAGGCTGACGGAGATGCCCGCTTCATTTGGGGTGCACGGGCCGGGGCTGATGACGACACCATCGGGGGACAGGGCCAGCAGCGCATCGACCGTGATCTGGTCATTGCGGTAGACGTCGGTGCGTGCGCCGCATTCTTCGAGATAATGGACGAGGTTCCAGGTGAAGCTGTCATAATTGTCGATGACGCAGATGTATGGACGCGCGCTCATTGGTCGAACTCGTAGAGGCTGGCAAGGCCGGCGGCGCGTTGCAGGGCGCCCGCTTTGTGAAGGGTTTCGTCGAACTCGTATTGCGGATCACTGTCGAGCACGACGCCGCCGCCTGCCTGAATGTGCAAATGGCCATCCTTTATGACGGCGGTGCGTAGGGCGATGCAGGTGTCGAGATCGCCCTGCCAGCCGAAATAGCCGACCGCGCCGCCATAGATGCCGCGGCGGGCGGTTTCAAGCTCGTCAATGATCTGCATGGCGCGGATTTTTGGTGCGCCGGAGACCGTGCCTGCGGGAAATCCGGCGAACAGAACGTCCACCGCGTCTAGCCCTTCGCGTAGATCG
>CALLCD010000295.1 GCA_938049795.1 uncultured Hyphomonadaceae bacterium
CTGCCCTATGGGATGAAACAGGCGCTGGTCGAAGCGTGCCGCAAACAGGGCGTGACGGTGAGCGATACGGTGCGCGGGCTGATCTCGGAATATGTCAGCGCTGCGCAGGCGGGTGAAACCCAACCCAAGCTTAAAGGCATCGCTATGAAAATCGTTAAAAACCCCCGCAAAACCCTCGGTATGACCCTTGCCGCAGCTCTCTCGGCTGTGGTCTTTCTCGCCCAGCCGAGTGTCGCGGATGACGCTCTGTTTGAGAGTTTTGATACGAATGGAGATGGCGTGATTGACGCGGACGAAATGGACCGCGAAGCGCTCACCATGATTGATCGGGATCACAATGAAAAGGTCGAGCCGGACGAGTTCCTGCCGGAGCTGACCATGCGGGAAACCCGTGATGAAATTCTCGAAACCGGTTCAGGAGAGGGCACGCGCGAGATTGCTTTCACCATTCGTGAACTGAAGCTTGTTCAGATCGAAGCGGAGGCGGAAACCCATCTGAACACGTTTTCCTGTTCGACCTCGATTGCACTTGAGGCCAGTGCCGACGAGATGCAGGCTGAGATCGCTAATCTTACGGCAAAATGCGAGCGCGGCTTGAAGGCGCATCGGAAGGACTAGAAGCGGCAAGAATCCGGCGCATGGCGGCATGGCCTTTCGGGTATGGGGCCGCGCGCCTCACGGTTTTACAGTGTCCGTACAGGTTTTTGCTGGTCACCGGACGGGTTTGAGGTTTTCATGGGGCTCTGATGCCGCTGCCTTATAGAGGCCCGCCAGAGGAAAGCGAGATATGGCCATGCGCCCCGAGAAGAACAGTGAACGCGTGGAGGTTCGCCTCCCCTACAGCCTTAAGCAGCGCTTTCTCAGCGCTTGTGAGCGGGCCGGAGAGACGCCGAGCGAGGCGCTTCGGGATGCGATGGCTGACTATATCTTGCGGATCGAACAGGCGGGGAAACCAAACTTGTTTGAGGGAATGACGATGAGACTGATACATAATCCGCTGAAAGCGGCCGGTATGACGCTGGCGAGCCTGACGGCTTTTGCCTTGATGGCGGCGCCAAGCTCGGCGGATGAGCGGCTGTTCAAAGCGCTGGATCTGGATGGTGATGGCGCGATTTCGGCGGAGGATTTAAGCGAGACGGACCGGATCTTAATCAAGGTGCTGGATTCGGATTTTTCGGACACGGTGACGCTGGATGAGTTCCGGCTGATTACCCGATTTGGACGAATTACCATTACGGGGTCTATCGGCTCTATCGCGGTGGGGACAAATTCGGTTACGGTCAATGAACATCAGAGCGGCACAGTAATTGACGGACAGATTGAACTTGAAGAGCCGCAGACCGAAGGGGTCGAGCTGATATTGCCTGACGAAGAAACTTGGTTGGCGGCTGCCTTGGTGGCGGAGCACGACGACGCGACAGAGGGCAACGCAAATGTCGGGTTGGGCAACCATCATGCCAACGTCGTCACGCTCGATCTGTCCCAAGCCGGACAAGTCAGGCTCACCAGCGAGCGGGTGGACTGGGATGACTTCGATCCCGAATCACTTGGCCTTGTTATTGTAGATGGCGTCGATGACGAAGCCGAGACGCCCTAGGCCTCGCTGAACTCGCCATAGGGGCGGTAACGGTAGAGGTATTTGGGGACGATGGCTTCGACGCTTTCAAGCTCGGTCACGCCAAGGTCGGCGAGGCCGAGCGCGCCGTTTGAGACGACATTGTCGGTTTTGAGCATTTCGACCTGATCGCCTGTGATTGGTGGGCCGCCGAGCAGGCCGCCAATGAGCATGGACTTGAACCGAAACAGGCCGCCGAAGATCAGCCCCAAGGGTTTGGCCACGAAGAAGGGCAGCGGGGCTTTAAAGCGTTTGCGGCCGGTAACGCGCATCACTGTGTCGTAAATTTCGTTAAAGGTGTAGATGCGTGGGCCGCCAAGCTCGTAGGTTTTGCCGCGCGCGTCGGCGTTTGTGATGGCGGCGGTGATGGCTTCAGCGACATCGCCAGCATAGACGGGCTGGAGTTTTGTCTTGCCGCCGCCGATTGCGGGCAGGAAGGGGCTCACGCGCGTCATCCCTGCAAAACGGTTGAAGAACTGGTCTTCGGGGCCGAAAATGACCGACGGGCGGAGAATTGTGGCGGCGGGGAAATGGGTCCGCACGGCCTCTTCGGCTTTGGCTTTGGTGCTGGCATTTTTCGATTTGGAGGCGGCGTCTGCGCCGATGGCGGAGACATGGACAAAGCCTTTGAGGCCGGTTTGGGCCGCAAGCTCGGCGATGTTCTGCGCGCCGGTGGATTGGGTGGAGGTGAAATCCTGTTTGCCCGCTTCGTGGAGAATGCCGACGAGGTTTATGGCGTAATCTGCGCCAGATAGAGCGTGCAGGATGGAGGGTTTGTTGCGGACATTGGCCTGGACCACATCGACCCAGCCCGGACCACCTGCAAGTTTTGCGTCTCCGGCGAGCCCCGGGCAGCGGCATGCAATGCGCACGCGGTAGCCCGCCTTGACCAGTTGCCGCGTCGTATAGCGGCCGACAAAGCCCGATCCGCCAAAAATTGTCACCAGACCCTTGCTCATAAAGGTGCTCCAGACGTGATTGAGTTGTTCTCGCCCGCTTTGATCATGAGATGGGAGAAATGTCCATGCGGCACGGTGCGCGTGGTGGGCTGGCTCCCCTACCCTAGTTCTCCTCTGGCACTGGAAAGCCGCGGTCTCGCATCAGGGCGCCGATGCCAGCGTCGCGGCCGCTGAAGGCGCGGTAGGCTTCGCCCGGGTCGAGGGCGTTGCGCGGGGCGAAGAGGTATTTGACCAAACGATCTGCGACCTCGGCATCGTAGAAGCCGCCGGGCGCACCGGCGAAGACTTCGGAGGCGTCAGAGGTCAGCACATCGGCCCACATATAGCCGTAATATCCGGCCGAGTAGCCTTCGCCGGAGAAGATGTGTCCGAAATGGGTGGAGCGGTGGCGCATGACAATCTCGTCCGGCATGCCGAGGCTGGCGAGGGTTTCGCGCTCGAAAGCGTCCGGGTCGAGGCCAGCGGGGTCGGTGGTGTGGTAGCGCATATCGACGAGGGCCGAGGCGAGATATTCGGTGGTGGCAAAGCCCTGATTGAAGGTGGCGGCATTTTTGATTTTTGCGACCAGTTCAGCGGGGATGGGTTCGCCGGTTTCGTGATGGACGAGATAGGTGTCGATTACTGCATCGGTCGAGAGCCAGCGTTCGAGGAGCTGGGACTGGAACTCGGTATAGTCGCGCACACCGCCATTGAGCGTTGGATAGGCGACATTGGACGAGAGCGCGTGGAGGGCATGGCCGAACTCGTGGAAGAACGTGGTCGCGTCATCCCATGAGACGAGGACGGGCTCGCCGTCTGCGCCTTTGATGAAGTTTGAATTGTTGGACGAGAGCACGGTTTGTTTGCCGTTGAAGGTCTCGTGGCTGCGATAGGAATTGGCCCATGCGCCGGAGCGTTTGCCTTGGCGGGCGAACGGGTCGAGATACCAGAGGCCGATATGGTCCCCGCTGGTCTTGTCGGTAACTTCCCAGACATTTACATCTTCGTGGAAGACTGGGACGCTGCCTTCGGGTACGGGGGTGAATTCGAAATTGAACAGTTCGCCTGCGACATAGAACATCGCCTCGGTGAGTTTATCAAGTTGGAGGTATTGTTTGACCTCGTTGGAATCGAGATCGAATTTCGCCTGGCGGACTTTTTCGGCATAGTAGCGATAGTCCCAAGGCGCGATGGTGATCCCTGCCCCTTCGGCGTCGGCGACGGCCTGCACGTCGGCCACTTCTTCGGCAACGCGGGCGGTGGCGGCGGGCCAGACGGCTTCCATCAGCTCAATCGCGCGCTGAGGGGTTTGGGCCATGCGGTCTTCGAGCCGCCATGAGGCGTAATTGTCATAGCCTAGAAGCTGCACCCGCTCATGCCGGAGGGCGAGGATTTCAGCAATCAGGGCGTTGTTGTCGTGTTCGTCGCCATTGTCGCCGCGGGCATAATAATTGGTCCAGACCTGTTCGCGCAGGTCGCGTTCGTCGGAATAGGTCAGGAACGGAGCCATAGACGAGCGGGTGTTGGTGATGGCGTATTTGCCCGCCTCCCCGCGCGTTTCGGCAGCGCTGGCGGCGGCTTTGATGAAGCCTTCGGACAGGCCACCAAGCTGGTCGTCGGTCAGATAGGTGACATAGCCCTCTTCGTCGGCGAGGACATTGTTGGCAAACTTTGTGTGCAGGCCGGAGAGTTGTTCGTTGATTTCGGCATAGCGGGCTTTGGCGTCGCCAGTGAGCGTTGCGCCATTGCGGGCAAAACTGTCATAGACGAGGCGGACGAGGCGTTGCTGGTCCGGACGCATGCTCTCCAGGGCGTCGCTTTCGTAGACGGCGCGGACGCGTTGGAACAGAGCGTCATTCTGGGTGATCTCGGATTGGAAGGCGGCGAGACGGGGAGCCATTTCGCCTTGTATCTCACGAAATTCGGGGCTGGAGAGATTGGCGCTCCAAATGCCCCAATAGGTGAACACGCGGTCAAGCGCGGCTCCGGATTTTTCAAGTTCGAGGATGGTGTTCTCGAAGGTTGGCGCGTCGGTGCTCGCGGTGATGGCGTCGATGTCGGCGAGGGCGCTCTGCATGCCGGCTTCGAGGGCGGGTTTGAGTGCGTCGAGGGACATGGTGTCGAAGGCGGGGACGCCGGAATATGGGCCGGACCATTCGGCGAGGAGCGGGTTGGTGTCCGCGCTTTGGCTTGTGGCCGCTTCGGGGCTGGCTGCGGGGCTCGCCTCTTCTGTCGGGGCAGGTTGGCACGCGACAAGCGCGAGCGCAGACACGGCAATGGACAAAGGTTTCAACATAATCGCTCTCCCAGAATATATTTTGCCGCAAACTAGCGGGTGTTCCGCAAGATGTCAGCCTTTATCGGCATTTGTGGGGTGGAGGGTCCACTCGAAGACATATTTGCCGCCGTGGGTCTGGTAGGGGGTGAGGGTGTCGGGACCGCAGGCGCCGGTGCCGAGGCCTCGGGTGGCGATGTCTATGTGGATTTCGGTGGTGGCGGAGGGGGTCAGCTCGGCGAGAGTTTGGGCGGTGTTGAGGGCGGTGTCATGATGGGGCCTTGCGGTGAAGGCGAGCGGGCGCGGGAAGTGGATTTCGAGCCCCTCGCCTGTCCCCGTGCGTAGGGCGAAGCTGCGGGCCTGTTCGTGATTGCCGTGTTCCTGTGGGCGGGCGAAGGGGTGGTATTGGTCTTGGACGGCGCTCTGCCAAGTCCCGTGGGTTTGGGCGGCTTTGCGGTCGGGGTAGCTCTCGTCGGGGCCGAGGCCGATCCATGAGAGCTGGTCGAGGGTTGTGGGGGTTTCGAAGCGGATGCCGATGCGCGGGAGATCTTGCCAGGTTTCGGGGACGTGCAGGCGTTCGGTGATGTCTGCGCCCTGATCTGTCAGTGTCCAGAGGGTTTCATGGGTGAGGGTTTCGCCGTCTGCGGCTTGCCATGTGCGGTGGAGATAGAGGCGCGTGGTGTCGGCTGCTCTCTCGATGGTGCGTTTGGTTTGGCCTTGAGTGAGCGCGTTTAAGCCATAGCCAAGCCAGCGCATTGTGTTGGATAAGCGGTAGGGCTGGGCGGCGGCTTCTTCGAGGGGTTTGCCGCCATCATTGTCGGTTGGCGCGCGCCAGAGGCAGGCGGTCAGGTCGCTGAGGATGGCGGGGGCGCCGTGCAAGTGGACGGCTTTGATTGTGCCATCGGGGGCGAAGGTGATTTGGGTCGGCCCGTGGGCGAGCGCTGTGTCTGTCAGCGGATCGGTTGGGATGGCGGGGAATTTTGACGCGGGCGTGGGGGCTTGGGCGCTGAGAGTGAGCTGGTCCCATGCGAGGGTGTAGCCTGCTTCGGCCCATAATGTGTCTGTGCGGAGTTTCCATTCGAGTAGGAGGGTTTCGCCGGGTTTGGTTGTGGGGATGGGAAGGGTCTCTTGGGCACCGGCTTTGATGAGCGGCGTGAGTGTGCCGGTCTCTACGGTTGCTCCATTTTGTTGGAGGGTCCAGTGCAGGGTGAGATCGGAGGTGTCGGCAAAGGCGCGGCGGTTGTGGAGGAGGATGTCGCCACTGTCTGACAAGGCGGCGGTGACGGGGCGTGCGGCCCATTGGTATTCGCGCAGTTGCGGGTGCGGGGTGAGGTCTGGTCCGACGAGGCCGTTTATGTTGAAGTTGGCGTCGTTCGGTGTGTCGCCATAATGGCCGCCATAGGCCCAGTAGAAGCGGTCTTGGTCGTCTGTTGCGCTGAGGCCCTGATCGCGCCAGTCCCAGATGAAGCCGCCGACGAGCGGGCC
>CALLCD010000296.1 GCA_938049795.1 uncultured Hyphomonadaceae bacterium
CGTCATTGTGGGGCGGCGCGTCAGTGGTAGACGTTGGGCGTCAGATTTTTGGGCCGGGGCGGAACAAACAGGAGGGAGAAAAATGGGACAGAGTTGGAAATGGGTGGTCTTGATATGGCTCTGGAGCGGATTTGCGGCGGCAGGATTGCCCTCAGCGCTAGCGCAGCAGCCACAAGATGCGCCGGAGGTGAACACATGGACTGAAGCCGTGAGCGCAAGCGATGTCGGCTCGGTCGATGAGATTGTCCGCGCGGTCTATGATGTGATTTCAGGGCCAGCCGGAGAGCAACGCAACTGGGAGCGGTTTCGCGGACTGTTGCATCCAAACGCCAGACTGATCCCGCGCGGGGCCGAGGCGGTACGATTTATGAGCGCAGAAGATTATATTGCCGGCGCTGACCGGTTCTTTCTGGAGAACGGATTTTTCGAACAGGAGATTGCGCGGCGCACCGAGCGGTTCGGCAACATCGCCCATGTGTTCAGCACCTACACCTCGAAACGCACGCTAGACGATGAACCCTTCGCGCGCGGGATCAACAGCATACAGCTTGTTTTCGAACAGGACCGCTGGTGGGTGATCAGCATTTTTTGGCAGAACGAGACGGAGGCGTTTCCGCTGCCGGAGGTTTATCTGGAGCCTTAGCGGGTGTGTTGAACAGGGTTGCGAAAGCGGTGTCGAGGCCGGGGGCGGCGAAGACGAAACCGGAGTCCTCAGCGACTTTGGGGAGAATGTTCTGGCTGCCGAGGAAGACCTGGCGGGCGAGATCGCCGAGCGCGAAGGTCAACAGGCCCGCCGGGATCGGGATAAAGGCGGGACGGTTCAAGGCACGGCCAAGCGCGGCGGCGAAGGCGCGGTTGGTGACGGGCTGAGGGGCTGTGCCATTGACGGGGCCGCCGATCTTCGCGTCCGTGACACAATGGAGCAGGAGGCGAACCAGATCGTCGCGCAGGATCCAGCTCATCCATTGGCGGCCATTACCGAACGGGCCGCCAAGACCGAATTCGAACGGGAACAGCATCTGTCCGAGCGAACCGCCCGCCGTGTCGAGCACGAGGCCGATGCGCAGATTGACTGTCCGTATTCCGAGGGTTTTTGCTTTGTTGGCTTCGGCTTCCCAGCTTTGGCAGAGGGTTTGCGAGAAGACGCCCTCTTGGCTGAGCGGTGTGTCTTCGGTCTGGGGCGTGTCGGCCTCTATGCCATAGACGCCGATGGCCGAGCCGCTGATGAAGCTTTCTGGTTTGTGCTTCAATCGCTTCATGAGAGAGACGAGGCCGCGCGTCATATCGAGGCGCGAGGTCAGGATTTTCTCTTTGTATGCTGCGGTCCACAACCAACCGGCGACAGACTGGCCAGCAAGATTGATCATTGTGTCGAAATAGGTGTCATCGCTGATCTGATCGAGATCGGTGATGATACGGATGGGCGTGCCGAGATTTGCGGCGTTTTCTGCGCGGCGGGTCAGGACGGTGATGTCATGACCACGCTCGAGAAGTGCGGCGATTAAGCGGCTGCCAATGAATCCGGTTCCGCCGGTGATGAGGATCGACAGGCGTTTTCCGGCGGGCAATAGAGCGGGCAGCGTTGGCGCGGCGGCCATTTGGCTGAGGCATTTTGCGGCGGCCAGATCGCGCAGGCCGAAGATCCCGACACCGAGCCCCGCGAGCAGCATCAGCCATGTCCAGAGGCCGTAATTGACGAGGGTGATGCCGGTCGGTGCTTGCGCCCAGACGAGGAGTATCGGAGCCAGAAGCGCAAGGATTGCGCCATAGTTGAGCGCGAGCAAAGTGTGGGTGACGCGTTCACTGGCGGGCAGTTTTCGGGTCATGTCTTCTTCGACAAAATCCTTCAGTGTAATGCCAAGTTCGACCAGGAGGATCGCGCCGAGCACCCAAGCCAAAGCGCCGTTCATATGCAGCGTGCCGAGGCCGACAAATAGCGCGCAATAGACCAGATTGCGGACGCCGTGGAGCTGCAATTCATGGCGCTGGGACGGACACCATGCCAGACGCTCGGTCAGTTCGTGATGGTAGATCGTATCGAACGCGCCGAGGATGATCTGTATCGTGATGAGTGTCCAAAGCCAGAGCGTGATCATATCGCGCCCTCCATGTCTTCAAAGCGGGCGCGCTGGTGGACCATCTCGCCGAGCCGTGGGTGGATGAGGTCGAGGGTGAAGTCGAAGCGGCCATCGCCGAGGTCATGATGACCGACCGTCAGCATGCCCGGGGTGAGCCAATGCGGCAGGTATAGCCGCTTCCCGAACAGGGTGAGGAAGTAGCGCTCGCTCCGGAAGAGCAGGCTTGTGGGGCCGGTTTGCAGGCTCAAAGTCATGCCGATGCCATAGCCGATACATTCTTCGAGCCCTGTTGGTCCGGCAAAAGCTTTGGCGCTCTGGATGACTTGCGGGAAGCCCGTTTTGCAATTGTATTGGCGGACCCAGAACTGGCCAGCACCATCGGGACATTCGGTGACGGTCACAACGGCAGCCGCCCCGCCCTGACAGCGTTCAAGCGGCAGCGGCGCGCCGACAGGGCGGAGCAATTGGGCGAGGAGGAAGCCGATGCGGTTCATCCGTGTTGTGAGGGTTTGGCCGCGATAGAGGACGCTTTGTCCGGCTTTGACGCGTTTGTTGAACCGGCGCTGGATGGCGGCTGGCAAGGCGGCCCATGCGTCTGGCGGGAGCAGTCTGACAAAGCGCAAATCGCCGAGCGGAGACAGATCATCCGCAAGCGGCTGGCGCTCTGGAGAGGCTAGCTTGGCTTTTTTGTTTGCAAACATTGGCTTGCTCCCGAAGTTTCAATGCGGGCGGACGGGCGGGATTTTGTGTGTGTTGAGGCTTATTTTTGTTTGTCCCCCGACTTTTTCCCGAACCCCAATACGCTGACAATACGGTCACCCATCCTAATAATTCGTAACAATACAGGCGGCGACACTTTGAGCATCTGGCCGTACCAATGGTCCATTGTCTCGGTAAAATCGTGCATTTCGGCGAGGCGGGTGCGTTGAGCGTCAGTGATGTTCGCGTCGCCATCGGCCTCGGTGAGACAGGTGCGCAGGGTTTTGAGCGCCGGGTCAATCTCGCGCTCTTTGCGTAGCGCGGCGATGCGGAAGGCAACCTCCCAGACGTCCGTCTCGGCGATGAAATGGTCTCGCCGGTCGCCCGGGATGGGACGCCGCTCGATGATCTTCCACATCAGGAGCTCTTTGAGCGAATTGGAGACGTTCGAGCGGGCGACGCCGAGCGTTTCGGCGATCTGTTCAGCGTTCATGGGGCGCTCGCTGATGTAAAGCAGCGCATGGATCTGCGCAACGGTGCGGTTGACGCCCCACTGCCCGCCCATATCACCCCATTGCAGGATGAAGCGCTGGATGGCGAGCGGGAGCCTGTCGATTGTTGCGGTCATTTCTGTCATGACAGAAATATAGGAATACGGCGATTGTAGGTCAAGGCATAGAGGGTGAAAATTCGTTATGGACCTCGGGGAG
>CALLCD010000297.1 GCA_938049795.1 uncultured Hyphomonadaceae bacterium
CTTATAGCTGTGGGCATGGACAAGTTATTGATTACGGGCGGCAAAGCCCTTTCCGGCACGATTGATATTTCCGGCGCGAAAAACTCGGCGCTCAAATTGATGGCGGCGTGTCTGCTGACGGCTGAGCCGTTAGAGCTGACCAATATGCCGAACCTCGCGGACACGCGGTTTCTCTCGCAATTGCTCAGCTCGCTTGGGGTCGAGGTTTATTGGCCGAAGGGCTCCAATACCTGCCATTTCAATGCTGCCGAGATCAGCTCTACAATTGCGCCCTATGATCAGGTGCGGAAGATGCGGGCGAGTTTTAATGTGCTTGGCCCGCTTCTGGCGCGGATGGGGCATGCGACCGTGTCTTTGCCGGGCGGCTGCGCGATTGGGGCACGGCCAGTGGATCTGCATTTGAAAGCGTTTGAAGCGATGGGCGCAGATCTTGTGATCGAGGAGGGCTATGTAAAAGCAGCAGCCATTCGCGGTTTGCAGGGCGCGCATATCGTCTTCCCGTTCCCAAGCGTCGGGGCGACCGAGCACGCTATGCTGGCTGCAACGCTCGCAAAGGGCGAAACCGTGATCGAAAATGGCGCGCGCGAGCCGGAGATTGCCGATCTTGCCGAGTGCCTGAATATGATGGGCGCGAAAATTACGGGTTCCGGTACGGACAGAATCCGCATTGAAGGCGTGACAGAGATGAAAGGTGGCACCTATCCGGTGATGCCTGACCGGATTGAAGCGGGCACTTATGCGATGGCGACAGCGGCGGCAGGTGGGGACGTGACCTTGCAAGGCGCGCCCGTGCAGGCGCTTGGCGCGATGATTGATGCGCTACGACAGGCGGGGGTCACGATTGATGCGGGCGAGGACACGCTGCGCATTCAGCGTAACGGGGCCGCGCTCAAAGCGGTCAATGTTGATACGCAGCCGCATCCCGGCTTCCCGACCGATTTGCAAGCGCAATTCATGGCGCTGATGGCGACCGCTGATGGCACCAGCATTATCCGCGAGAACATTTTCGAGAACCGTTTTATGCATGCCCCCGAGCTGACGCGGCTTGGCGCGAAGATCGCTGTGCGCGGGCAGGAAGCCGTTGTGACCGGTGTCGAACAGCTCAAAGGCGCGCCGGTGATGGCGACCGATTTGCGCGCTTCGGTGTCTCTCGTTATTGCTGGCCTGGTCGCATATGGCGAGACGGAAGTGAGCCGGATATACCATCTCGACCGGGGCTTTGAACGGCTCGAGGAAAAATTGACCGGATGCGGCGCAGATGTGCGGCGGACCGGAGCTGATGATGGCTAGCAGATCGAGATCGGATTAGGGCGAGATGGCAGATAGGGGCACATTGAAATTAATGGCCGAGGATGCGGTAGACCTGCAGATCATCTCGGCTGCGGTACAGGACGCTGTTGGCAAAGCCGGCGGGCTGAAATATCTCGCGGGCAAGCGGCGTTTTACGATAGAGACCAACCGGTTTCGTTGGGAAGACATTGATCCAAATCAGAAAACCCAGACCCGCGTGCGCACCATTCTGGGCGTTGACGGCGTGCTTGGTGTGCGTTCGCGCGGGTTGACCAAATCGGACCCCGAGCTTGTTGTGTCCTTACTGTCCATCACATTCGAACCGGCCTCAGAGGCGCCCGCCGGACAATTGCGTCTCCTATTTGCGGGTGATGGCGAGCTTGTGCTCGATGTCGAATGCCTCGATGTGACGCTGCTTGACTCCGACACGCAATGGTCAACAAAACACACCCCTGATCATGAGAGAAAGACGCGATAGGTATGACCAGACGGTTTGACACAAATGCGCGGGATTTTGCCGACACATTTGCGGCGTTCCTGAATGAGCCGCGCGGGAACGACGACGCGCTGACCTCGGTGGTCGCCGACATTATCGCCGACGTGCGCAAAGAGGGCGGCGCAGCGGTTGCGCGCTACAGTGCCGAATTTGACCGGCTGACCCTCGACCCGATGCTTTTGACCTCCGACAATGTGGACCTGCACAGATTGGCCGCAGCCTGTCCGGACGATCTCAAAGCGGCAATTGACTTCGCCCATGACCGGATTGCCGCCTATGCGCAAAAGCAGATCCCGGAAGATAAAAGCTGGACGGACGAGGCGGGGGTCGAGCTGGGCTGGCGCTGGACGGCGGTTGAGAGTGTTGGTGTTTATGTGCCCGGCGGTCGGGCAAGCTATCCGAGCTCGGTTCTGATGAACACGGTGCCTGCGAAGATTGCAGGCGTCAGCCGGATTGTCATGGTCGCGCCTGCACCCGGCGGCGAGCTTGCGCCGGCGGTGGCCTATGCCGCGATCAGGACGGGTGTGGACGAGTATTACCCAATCGGCGGCGCGCAAGCGGTCGCAGCATTGGCCTATGGTGCGGGCAGGCTCAAGCCGGTCGATAAGATTGTCGGACCGGGCAATGCCTATGTCGCCGAGGCCAAACGGCAGGTTTTCGGCAAAGTTGGCATTGATACGATTGCAGGACCGTCCGAGATTCTGGTCGTGGCCGACAAGACCGCCAATCCCGAATGGGTCGCCGCTGATCTTTTAAGTCAGGCCGAACATGACCCGTCCAGCCAGTCGATCCTGATCGCGCTCGACGAAACCATCGCCGATCAAGTCTCCGAAGCCGTCGAGAAGCAACTCGGCACACTTGAGACCGGCAAACGCGCGCGGACAAGCTGGGAAGCTCATGGCGCAATTATTCTGGCTTCATCAACCGCAGAAGCCGCCGACCTGTCAGACCAGATCGCACCCGAGCATGTCGAGCTTTGCGTGGCTGATCCTGACGCGATGGTGCCGCACCTCAACCATGCGGGCGCCGTGTTCCTCGGACACCACACGCCCGAAGCGCTTGGCGATTATGTCACCGGCTCAAACCATGTCCTGCCGACAAGCCGCGCGGCACGCTTTTCGTCCGGTCTCGGCGTCTATGATTTCCTCAAGCGGATGAGCGTGCAGCGGGTCGGTGAGGGGAGTTTTGGTGCGCTCGGGGACGCCGCCAAACGGCTTGGTGTCGCTGAAGGACTGCCCGCCCATGTCAATGCGATAGCGATTCGCGCAGGCGTAGACGGAGACGATACGGACGCGAAAGATGGCTGATGACCGCTTGATCTCTGTTGATATTGACCAGGAGAGTTTGGCTGCGAACGGCCCTGACGCCGAGCATGAGCGCCGTGTGGCGATATTCGACCTGCTCGAACGCAACAGTTTCAAGCTGATCGGCCACGAGGCGGGCGGGCCATACAGGCTTTTACTGCAACAAGTGGACCGTAAGCTCGTTTTCGACATTTCCAATGAAGCGGGCGAAAAAGTCTATACTTATCTGTTCTCTCTCTCGCCATTTCGCGGCGTGATCCGTGACTATTTCATGATTTGCGAGAGCTATCACGACGCCATTCGCGGCTCGACCCCGATGCAGATTGAAGCCATCGACATGGCCAGACGCGGCATCCACAATGAGGGCTCGGACCTCTTGCGCGAGCGGTTTGAAGACAAGATCGAAGTCGATATCGAGACCTCCCGCCGCCTGTTTACGCTGGTTTGCTCGCTGCATTCGGGCACACAAACCCCCACCGTTTAAGAGGTTAACCCTTGCCCCGCGCACGGCTGAGGGTTACCTAGCAAACGTCCTGCACATTTGCCGGACGCTATTTAAGGAGTGCTTATGGCCAAAGAAGAATTACTCGAGTTCAACGGCACAGTCGTCGAATTGCTGCCGAACGCGACATTTCGCGTGAAGCTTGAGAATGATCATGAGATCATTGCCCACACATCTGGGAAAATGCGCAAGAACCGCATTCGCGTTCTCACCGGCGACAAAATCCTCGTCGAGATGACGCCCTATGACCTGACCAAAGGTCGTATCACATTCCGTTACAAATAGTTTTCTGAATGTCGGGGGCCTCAAGACTAGTTCTGGCAAGCGCCAGTCCGCGCCGCTTAGACCTCCTCGCCCAGATCGGCATCACGCCTGACAGCGTTTCCCCTTCAAACATAGACGAGACGGCCAAACCCGCAGAGCCGCCCCGCGCGCTTGCCTTAAGGCTGGCGCGTGAAAAAGCCGAGGCGTGTGCTGCGCCGGACGCGTTTGTGCTCGCCGCTGACACGGTGGTCGCGCTGGGTCGCCGCTTATTACCCAAAACCGAAACGCGCGAAGAGGCGGCCCGCTGCCTTGATCTGCTCTCGGGCCGGTCCCACCAGGTCATCACCGGCATCGCCGTCAAAACCCCAACAGGTGACCTGTTCGCAAAAACCGTGCTGACCCGCGTTGTGTTCAAACGCCTAGACCAAGCCGATCGCGAGACTTATCTCAACAGCGGCGAATGGGACGGCAAAGCTGGCGGCTACGGCATACAGGGCTTTGCAGGCGCGTTCGTGCGCCAGTTAAACGGTAGCTACAGCGCCGTCGTCGGTCTCCCGCTTTACGAGACGCGGAACCTCTTGATTGGAGCCGGATACAAAGCTTGATAGACATAACGGGCAACAGGCTGTGGTTGGCCTGATTTTACGGGGAGGGCGTGCGATGCGACTGTTTCAAATCCTAATTGCGATCATGTTTTTGATCCTGCTCGTCTATACGGGGTTGGTCATCTCCGAGCATGGGCTTGGCCTTTTGCCGATTTTCTTTGGCGACATTGCGAAGATGACATGGCCCGGGCAGTTCAATCTTGATTTTCTCGGCTTTCTGATCCTCTCCGCGCTCTGGTTGGCATGGCGACATCAGTTTAGCGGCGCGGGGCTTGTCCTTGCCGTTTTCGGGTTTTTCGGCGGGATCGGCTTTCTCGCGCCCTATCTTCTGGTGGCCAGCATCAAGGCCAGAGGCGACGCGGCTGTCTTGCTGCTTGGTCCCGGACGGGTATGACCAAAGCGCGATTGCTCCTACATCTCGGCATATGCCAGACCCGCGCCGTCGCGCTTGATGCGCAGGGCCGGCCGATGCGGACCTATCTTGCAACCGATTTCGACACCCATCTAAACCTCGGCGACATGGTCGAGGGCATCATCGCAAAAGTCTCACCCACCGATGGCGGATGTTTCGTGCGCACGCAAAACCGGCATGAGGGATTTTTGTCCCACCGCTCGGCATCGGACTTTATCGAGGGGCAGCATGTCCTGTGTCGCGTGGCAGCCGAAGCCCGAGCCGACAAACTCGCCCGCCTTGTCATCGCCACCGACGCAGACCGCGCGCAGATCATACCTGATCCGTTCGCACGCTGGCGGGATGCGCTTCCAGATCATTTGAACGCAGACCCTGAAGCGGGGGAGGCCGCCGCACGCCAGATCGACGCCGTGTTCGAGGATACCCTGTCACCCATCGCGCCGCTGCAAAATGGCGGTAGATTGCAGATCACGCCCACCCCCGCCTTGATCGCCATTGACATCGACACAATCGGTCGCCGCGACAAAGGCCGCGCCAGCGTACGCGCCAAGACCGTCAATGTCGAAGCGGCCAGCGCAGCGGGGCGGCAAATGGCGCTGCGGGAGCTTGGCGGCAATACCGTGCTCGATTGCATCGCCCCACTCGCCAAAGTGGATGCCAGCGCGGTGAAGGCCGCTTTCGTCGAGGGCTTTCGAGCCGCCTCAACCCGCAAGATCTCCTGCCTGCCGCCATC
>CALLCD010000298.1 GCA_938049795.1 uncultured Hyphomonadaceae bacterium
CTGGCCAATACGGATGAGGCGGGCTTTGCGGCGGCCGTGGCTGAATTTGCAGACATCTATCAGCCAGATGCAAGCGGGCGCGCGGCGGTCTTTGCCAAGCGGCATGGAGGCGGCGCATAATGTCCGTATCGAGCATAAAAACGCGTGTGGCCGAGACGGTTGCCGAACAGGTTGAGCGGCTCAATGGCGAACTGCGTGACGCATCTGCACAGACGATTTTGCGGGCAGCGCTCGTGCGCGAATGGGTGGGTAAGACGACTTATGTGTCGAGCTTTGGGGCGGAGAGTGCGTGCATGCTCGCGCTGATTGCGGATGTGGACCCGTCCATGCCGATCATCTTTTTCGATACGGGCATGCACTTTCCGCAGACGCTGGACTATCGCGATGCGCTGATCGAGAGACTGGGGTTGACCGATGTGCGCACTTATCGGCCCGATGAGGCAGAGCGGACGCGGGTGGACCCGAAGAATAATCTCTGGAAAACTGACACGGATGCGTGTTGCAATTTGCGTAAAGTGGCTCCGCTTGCCCCCGCGCTTGAGGGCTTTGATGCGTGGGTGACGGGACGCAAACGGTTTCATGGCGGGGCGCGATTGTCGCTGCCGGTGTTCGAACATGCCGATGGCCGATTCAAGATCAATCCGCTGGCCAATTGGAGCCAGGATGATGTGGACTTACTGTTTGAGCAATACCAGTTGCCGCGTCATCCACTGGTCGCGCAAGGCTATCCGTCGATCGGGTGCTGGCCGTGTACGTCTCCGGCGGCGGACCCGACGGATGTGCGCTCGGGACGCTGGCTTGGGCAGGATAAGTCCGAATGCGGATTACATGTGGACAAGAAAGAACGCCCCCGCGCGTTTTAGGCTCAGGGGCGCTCTGTTATTTGCGCGCAGCTTACGGGCGGTTTGCGGTTTCCGGCTCGTCGGCAAAGATGCGGGCCTGGCCGACCCAATTGTCGCGCTCGATCCGGCCGTTAAAGCCGTCGAGCATATTGTCGACCCATTCAATCTCGTCTGGTCCCCATTCGGCGATTTGCCAGAAATAGTAGACCCCGATGCCGGTCAGTAGATCGTGTAGCATGGGGCCGACCCCGCTGATCCGTTCAAGCTCGTCGGCCTGACCGAAGGCGGCGCGGGTGAGCAGGTTTGCCTTGTCGCCCGGACGTCGGGCCGAGCGCAGCGTGTCGCGGTCGCCTGAGCGTTGTCGGGAGCGGGATTGGTAATCGCGGGACTGGTAATCGCGCGGTTCACGCTCTGTGCGATAGGTCCGCTCTCCACGCGGTTGGCGATCCGAACGAGGCTGGCGGTCGGGCCGCGGTTCGCGTTCGATGCGGGGTGCGCGGTCGGAGCGGGTATAGTTGCGCTCGGTCCGGCTATACTCGTCGCGTTCGGGTGTCTCCCAGACGGGTGCAGGCGGTGGGCTAGGCAGCTCCGTCTTGGTGGTCTGGTCGGTGTCGCGATAGGTTGTGGTGGTGGTACGTCGTGTTTCACCATTGCTGTCCGAACGTGTACGGAGCGTATGGTGCAGGGCGGCGAGGCCGTACTCGATCGAGGTCATCCGGTTTTCAAGCGCGCCAAGGTCAAGCCGACCTTCAATGGCGTGGACGGAATTGATCACGGGGGTCATATCCGGTTCGGGCATATTGCGGACCGTATCATGCAGGCCAGCAATGCGTTGTTCGAGCGGGCCGAAATCGGGTCCGGTCTGAACACTGGTGCGCAGGCTGGTCAGGCTGGCGTCAAGCGCTTCCATCCGGCGGAAGAGGCTGCCAATGTCGATGCCGCCGACCATGTTCTCGATATTGGACAGGTGCGTATGGAGACCGCCGGTGTCGATTCTGTCAACCATATTTTCAATGTTGGACAGATGTGTGTGAAGGCCATCCATCGAGCTGTCTGGAGCATTGACCTCGGAGCGGAGAATATCGAGCCGCTGGGTGATGATGCCGAAATCGACGGGCTGGGGCGCGAGGATTTCGAGACTTTGCTCGAGCTGGCTGAGCCGTTCGTGCAGAGGTCCAAGATCGGTTGTGCCGATGGAGCCGACCGATGTGGTGAGTGAGGCGAGCGAGGTGTGCATGCCGGAAAGTTCGCTTGCGAGGGCGTCGATCTGGGGGGAGCTGTCATCGCTCATACGTTGCTGGAGGATGTTGAGGCGCGAGTCGAGCGCGGCAATGTCGTCGCGGACTGGCTGGACATCGGTTTGTGGCATGTCGATGCCGGCAATGGCGAGCTCCAATTGGGCAAGCCCGCTATGGATCGGGCCGAGATCGGTGTCGGGGATGTGCAAGCGACCGATGGCTTCTTCCATATGCTGGAGCCGGTTCAGGATCGGGCCGAGGTCTGGCTGCGGGGCGGATTCGACCAGTCGGGAGAGAGACGCGATCTGGGTTTCCATCGGGTTGAGGTCGGTGTTGCGCAGCTCGCTGATCGAGAGTTTGAGCATGGCCAGAGCGCCATCAATCTCGTTCATTCGCTGGGTCAGGCCGCGCATTTCGTTGACGGGCTCGTTCAGCCGGTTCTCGATGACACCGAGCCGGGCGTGGAGGGGTTTGACATCTGGCATTTCGATAGAAGAGACCGATGATTTGAGCGAGGTCAGGCTGGCATTTAGATCTTCGCGGGTCAGCCCGGTTGCGCTCGCTTGTGATTTGTTGATTGTGCTTTCGTAAATCTCGGTGACGTCGTCGTAGCGTCGTTTGATCCACCAATAGGCCACGAGCCCGCCAACGATTGCAGCGGCAAGAAGTGAGAACAGGATTTGGAGCCAGAGATACATCATAACGATACTTTCAGTTTGATCAGCCCACGGGGCATCGAAATAGAGAAGAGGAGGTGAGGATTGGCAAACATCATGGCCGGACCACCCGGATCTGGATGCGCCGGTTGCGGGCACGTCCGCGCTCGGTGTCATTCGACGCGACAGGCTGCGATGGTCCGAAGCCTTCGGTGACAAGCCGCGCTCCAGCCAGCCCACGCGAAATAAGCGCGAGCCGGACGGCGTTGGCCCGCCTTAGGCTGAGGTCTGCGTTGAGCTCGGCGGAGCCCTGATTGTCGGTGTGGCCTTCTATTCGCAGCATGCCCGGGCAGCTTTGTGCTTCCTCGGCAATCGAGGTGAGGAGGGTCGAACTGGCCGCACTGATGACCGCGCTGCCGGTTGCAAATTCGATCCGTGCATTTGAAAGCAGGGCGTCAAGTTGACCTTCGCAGCTGGCAATCTCTTCGGTGGCCAGAATATTGATGTTGCCAATCGAGCCGAACGAAAGCGGGGCGGAGGCCAGACGCCGCAGGGTGTCCGCTTCGGCCTGTGCGGCTTCGCATCTCAAATTTAAGGTCGCATCCTCGAAGGCAGCTGTTCCGCTTGAACAGCGACCGAGCGTCTGAACGCCGCGCATGGCTGTTGTCGCATATCCAGACCCTGCGCGCCGGCCTGTGACGGTGAGTTGATCCTCCACCCGTGCGCCATTGGCGGCAAATTCTGCGCTTTCGACGATGCTTTTGCGCATGGCTTCGTCGGTGACCTCGCCGGTCAATGTCAGCACATTGTTTCTGCGGGTGAATTGCCAGGAATGGTCGCTAATGTCCGCATCCGGTGTCGGCTCCAAAGGTGTGTTGGACGCAATATTTGGGGCAGAGGCGTCATAGTCTTCGATTACGCGTGTTGCTTGAATCCCGCTGCCGAACCATGTTTTCGATTTGGCATTCCGGACCGCAGCGTAGATGGCGCTGGTGTCGGCGTCTGCGGGCGGTGAGCCGCGCAGTGTGACATGTCGGCCGGAAACGTCGGGGCGGACCCAGTTTGCGTTCATTTTTTCGAGGACATCATTGGTGGTGTTTTGCGTCGTGGAGTGGACGCAGGATGTTGCGAAAAGCGACAGTAACCCTAGGCACAATAAGGGGATCAACCAATATGGAAAGAACGGAAAGCTTGAATTTCTATTCCGCCGCAGCTTTCGCCGCAGACCGATCCTGTGACGCTGTTGCGCCGTTTCCAAAACTGACATTGGAACCCCTATTCCAAGCGCCTGTGAGCCGGCGCGACCTTTTATATTAAGACATTGTTAACACATCGAGAATGGCCGCTGAACCGGATTCTCTTCAAAATGGATTTTCAATTGCAGTTGGTTTTGCTTTGTCAGGGCTGGCTCGCGCGCTGCGGCTGCATTTAGGCCGCATCGGACTGCGTCTGCGCTTTCCCAAAATGAGGCGGGGCTGCTATAAGATATTAATAAAAGGTAAATAGTCAATCTGGACAAAAGGGGATGATTGATGGGGTTAATCTGGTGGATATTGCCCGCGGTGTCAGGGGTGCTGGGCTTGATGTTGACATTTGCGGGCCTTGGCAGGCTGGCGCGGCTGAAACTGTTTTCCGGCACGCCGCGTTTGGCGTTTGGGGTCGGATTTTTGGGGCTTGGCGGCGTGGTGGCGCTGACGGGGCTGAATTTGCAGACCTATAGCCGGCTGACTTATGAGCGCCCTGTGGCGACGATCAGTTTTGTGGCGACCGAAGCACCTGAAACCTATACGGCGAGCCTTGTCTATCCCGGCGGAGAACGCGCTGATTTCGAACTGCGGGGCGATGAGTGGGAGCTCAATGCGCGGGTGATCAAGTTCAAAGCCTTCTCCAACCTGCTCGGCTTTGACAGCGCCTATAAGCTCGACCGGCTTTATGGCCGGTTTGAGGATGTCGGGCGGGCGGGCGAGACGAATGGGGCGTCGCTGGCGACCAATCCCGGGCTTGATGTGGTTGAACTGTCCAAGCGTAGCGGCGGACGGTTTGCGGTGCAGGACGCCAAATATGGCTCGGCCGTTTACAATCCGATGAGTGATGGCCTCTCCTTTGATGTGTTCATGACGCAGTCGGCTTTGATTGCGCGGCCGGCAAATGAGGTGACGCGGGAGCTTATGGGGGATGATGTGTCCGGTCTGGCGCTGGAGGGGAGTTAGCCGATGGGGCTGTGGGAGCGATATGTTGTTCCGGGGCTGATCTCGAAGGCGTGTGGCTCCAAGCCGATCATGAAACAGCGGGAGAAAATCGTGCCGCGGGCGACGGGGCGCGTGCTTGAGATCGGGTCCGGCTCGGGGACGAATTTTGCCATGTATGATCGCACGCAGGTGACGGATCTGTTTGCGCTCGAGCCGTCGGTCGGCATGATGGCGCGCGCGCACCGGACGGCGGCAGAGCTAGGCATGGAGGATGAGATTACTTTCTTGCAATCGGGTGCGGAGGCGATTGCGCTCGAGGATGACAGTGTGGACACGGCGGTTTTGACCTTTGTTCTGTGTACGATCCCTGATTGGCAGACGAGCCTTGCGGAGATCCGGCGTGTGCTCAAACCCGGCGGACGGGTTCTGTTTTCGGAACATGGGCTGGCGCCGGACGAGAAGGTCGCCAAATGGCAAAGGCGCGTTGAGCCGGTCTGGAAACCGCTGGCGGGCGGGTGTCATCTCACGCGCGATATTCCAGACCTGTTGCGCAAGGGCGGGTTCGGTATTGATCGCGCTGAGACGATGTATTTGCCGTCGACGCCAAAAATTGCTGGCTTTGTTAGTTGGGGATCGGCAAAGATTGCTTGAGCGGATAACGGGCGCACGCGCCATCAAAAAAGGGGACGAAGATGATTGATTTTGAGAAAATGCTGGCCGAGCTGAAAGCGGAAGCGGCGAAAGTGGCTGAACAGGTTGATCTTGATGGCAAGCTGGAACAGGGCAAAGAGGCGGCAGGGCAGGTGCGAGAGCGGCTCGAGACGGACCCGAAGGCCCGGATGGCGGCGATGGGCGCGGGCGGATTGCTGCTGGCGGGGCTTTTGGGCACGGGTGGCGGGCGGAAGCTGGTCGGTGGGGTGGCCAAGACTGGCGCTGTGGCGGCGCTTGGGGCGCTGGCCTATCATGCCTGGCAGACCCGCAATGGCGCAAAAACCGGCGCGCCGGACACGGCTGATGTTGATGCGGCGGGCTATATCACTGACGAGATGGCGAGCCCGGAATTTGCCGAAGCGCTGATCCGCGTGATGGTGGCGGCCGCTCATGCGGATGGCGAGCTTGATGCGGCAGAGCAGGCGGCGATCGGCGATGCGCTGAGCGGGGCGGGCGTGTCCGAGGAGGCGCGCGCCATGTTGCTTGCAGGCGGCAGCGAGGTCGATGCGTTTGATGCGGCGGTGCTGGCGGCGCGTTCGCCCAATCATGCCGCGCAGATCTATGCCGCCGCGAGCGCAGTGGCAGGTGGCGGGGATGCGGCAGAGCGGGGGTTCCTTGACCGGCTGGCCGACCGGCTCGGGCTTGACCGGCACTATACCGCCTCGATTGACAGCGCGGCGCAGTAGCGGTCATGGCCTATTGGTTGTTCAAATCCGAACCGAATGCGTGGTCGTGGGAGGATCAGGTTGCCAGGGGTGCCGCTGGCGAGGAATGGGACGGGATCCGCAATTATCAGGCGCGCAATTTCATGCGCGAGATGAAGATCGGGGATCGCGGGTTTTTCTATCATTCGAATGTCGGGCTGGAAATTGTCGGCATTGTCGAAGTGTGCCAGACCGTGCATCCGGACTCGACAACCGATGATGCGCGCTGGGACTGTGTGGATGTGCGCGCGGTCTGTCCCTTGCCGGTGCCGGTGACGCTCAAACAGGTCAAAGCCAATCCGAAGCTTGCGGACATGTCGCTCGTCACCTCGATGCGCTTGTCGGTGCAGCCGGTCAAACCGGACGAATGGGCCGAAGTGTGCAAAATGGCGGGGCTGGACCCGAGGACAATTTAGCGGGCACCCTGTTCGAAGTCGGCGAACGCCCATTCTGCGAAGTCGGCGAGATTGCCGCTCTTGAATAGGAAGCCGCCAATACCGGCCGCGTGGGCGGCGTCGATGTCGGTCTGTTTGTCGCCGATCAGGAAGCTGGCTTCGCGTTTGACGGGATATTCGGCCATCGCCTGCAAGAGCATGCCCGGCTTTGGTTTGCGGTCGAAACTGTCTTTGCGATAACGGGCAATCTCACCCTCGGCATGATAGGGGCAGAAATAGAGCTTGTCGATCTGTGCGTCTTGCTGGGCGAGCTCTGCCAACATCCAGTTATGTAGGGTGTGCATTTGCGCTTCGGTGTACAGGCCGCGCGCAATGCCGGACTGGTTGGTGACGATGAAAATCAGCCAGCCGCGCGCCTTGAATTGGCGGATGCAATCGCTTGCGCCAGCGATCCATTCGAAGTTTTCACGCTCGCAGACATAGCCATGATCGACATTGACCACGCCATCGCGGTCGAGAAAAAGGGCAGGGCGTAAAGTGTCCATCTCATTGCTTATAGCCGAGCCTTTGAGGGCGGGCCAGAGCAATTGGCGAACAGCTAAAATCTCTTGCAGAGCGGCCGAAAACCCGTTTCACTCTGATTGCGGGGGCACTCAAAGCAAAATTTTACAAACCGCCCCCGACGGTTAGGGAGGTAGATATGGAAAGTTTAATTCCACTTATTGTGAGCGCCGCTGGCGGCGGTATTTTGGGACCGATTGTGTCCAAACTGCTTGGCGGCGGCGGCACGCAAGGGCTGCTTGGCGGCTTGCTTGGCGGGGTTGGTGCGCATTTTGGTGCGGACGCGGCTGGTGTCGGGCAAATGCTCGGTGATGGGGCTTTGATGGGCTATGTGCAGGGCTTTCTGCAAGGTGGCGCAGGCGGCGGTGTGCTCGGCCTGATCGCGGGCAAAGTGCTCGGCGGCAGCAAAGACTAGAACGGTCTGTAAAAGACAATTGGACAAAGGCGGGGCAGATGTTCCGCCTTTTTCATTGGGAGGGGGTTACGCGTCGAGCGGGACCAGATCGACGCGATTGGCTTTGACCCCGCGCCAGAACGGAATGATGGCGAGCGCAGTTAGAGCGGCGGCCAGGATAAAGGCTGCGCCGCCAAAATTGATCGCCGCGGTCTCTTTTGAAAATTCATGCAAGGTCCGCGTCATGATGATCGGCGCGATGATCATGCCGAGCGCCTGAACGCTGGCAATCGCGCCTTGCAATTCGCCTTGCGCATCTTCAGGGGTCTGCTGGGACATGATGGCATTGACCGAAGGGCCGGCCATGCCTGCAAGCGAGGAGATGGGGATGAACAGATAGGCCACCCAAGGCGCAGAGGCGAGGCCGAAGCCGACGAGCGAGAGCGTGCCCATTGACAGCGCAAACAGGGCGGTGCGGACCTCGCCGAATTTCTTGATGAAGCGGCCCATCAATCCGGCCTGCACAACCGCCGCGCCGATGCCGACAAAGGCGAGCGATGCGCCGATTTCTCCGCTCGACCAGTCATAGCGGATTTCGCCGTGGAAGGACCATGTGGCCGGAAACACGACATGGGCGAAGCCGAACGTGCCGACCGCGATCAGGAACCACGAGACTTTGGGCAGTTTGGAAAAATGCTTGAACGCGCCGAACGGATTGGCGCGAGCGAGATCGAAGCTGCGGCGTTTCTCCGGTGCGAGCGATTCGGGTAAGACGAATGCGCCATAGAGGAAGTTGATGATCGAGAGCGCGGCGGCGGCGAAGAAGGGTAGGCGTGTATGGATTTCGCCGAGCAGGCCGCCAATCGCAGGCCCGAGGATAAAGCCGATGCCGAACGCGGCCCCGATCATGCCAAAGGCTTTGCCGCGATCTTCGGGCGCGGTGACATCGGCAATATAGGCGTTCGCTGTCGAGATTGTGGCCGAGGACAGTCCGGCTAAGGCGCGGCCGATGAACAGCAAGATCAGCGAGGTCGCAAAGCCCATGATCAGAAAGTCGATGCAGAGAGTGAAGATCGACGCCAACAGGACCGGACGGCGGCCAAACCTGTCTGATAGAGCGCCAAGGGTCGGCCCGGCGAGAAAGTTCATCAGCGCATAAGTGGTGGTCAGGATGCCGCCCCAGACGACGGCTTCTTCGGCGGTGCGTCCGGTCAATTCTTCGAGCAATTGCGGTATAACGGGTATAATCAGGCCGAAACCGATCATATTCAGCATCACCGTGACCAGCACGAACATGAAAGCATTTTTGTGGGTGGTCCCGCTCATGGCCAAGGTTTGGGCGCGATTAGGGGCAAGGTCAATCGGTTTTCGCTCGCGCACGAGAAAGTGTAGCAACCCCGACCCCTGCCAGAATAAGCGTGCTGGCCATCATAAAGCGAAAGCTGATCGGTTCGCTGAGGAATATCACGCCGCCAAGTGCGGCAATGGCGGGCACGGTGAGCTGGGCGATGCCGGCTTTGGTGGCTGAAAGCGCGCGTAGGGCGGAGTACCAGATGACATAGCCGAGCCCCGATGTGATTGCGCCGGAGGCAATTGCGAGCAAGACGCCATAAGTGGCGGGGACGGGTTCGGGATAGGCGGCGAAGACGAAGGGGAAGATTATGATTGCGATCAGGCTGGCGCGGAGGAAATTGCCTGCCGTGCGGCGTGTCGGGTCAGGGTCTGGGCATTTTGTGTCGCGCCCGATGAGCGAATAGGCGCCCCAGCCGATGCCGGCAATGGCCATTGCGGCGGATGCGAGAAGCGGCGGCGTGTCGAGGCCGGGCGAAAGAAGCCAGATAAGTGCCAATATGGCCGCGATCAAGCCGGTCCATTGGAGCAGGCTGAGCCGTTCGCCTTCGCACAGGCCTGCTCCGACCATTGTGATCTGTACCAGCGCGAACAGGATTAGCGCGCCTGTGCCTGCGGGCAAGGCGATATAGGCATAGGAGAACAGGGCGGCATAGATCAGGAGCGTCACAGCGCCCGCCCAGCTTCCCGCGTTTAGGCTGCGCAACGGTCCTGCGATCAGAGCGAGGACCACACCGCCCGAGACGAGCCGGATGAGGGCGAAACTGCCCGCGCCGATGCCGCCATCGACGAGACCAAGCCGTCCGAGCAGGGAATTGGCGGCAAAGGCGATCATCGCGAAAACAGTCAGGAGGAGGATGCGCGCCTGCATGCCGGTCAGCCGCGCCAGAAGCGGGGGGTGAGGACGACGAAGACGGCGACAAATTCGAGCCGTCCGAGCAACATGGCGGCGGCGCATATCCATTTGGCCATATCGGGCAATGACTGGAATGTGCCCGCCGGTCCGATCACCGAGCCAAGCCCCGGGCCGACATTGGATACGCTGGTCGCCGCGCCCGAAATAGCGGTGACCGGATCAAGCCCTGTCAGTCCAAGCAGGGCGGCCGTGGTGACGAAGGTGGCCAGATACAGGAACACAAAGACGAGCACGGACTGGATCGTGTTCTCATCGACCGAGCGGCCATTATACCGGACGGGGACAAGCCGGTTGGGGCTGGTCATGCGGCGGGCATGGGCGAGGATGGCGCGTGCGGCAATCTCGAGCCGGAAGACTTTGAGCCCGCAGGCGGCCGAGCCAGCGCATCCGCCGAGAAACATCAGCACAAGGAATATCGAGGTTGCCCCCGGCCCCCAGGCGGCATAATTGGCATTGGCATATCCCGTGCCGGTCATGACGGAGACGACGCTAAACGCTGTGGTGCGCAGCGCGTCGCCATCATTTTCGAACACGGCGGCGCCATTGCCATAAATGTTGTGCACGAGAAGAAGCGCGATGGCGGCGACCATAATGGTGAGATAGACGCGCGGCTGGGAGCTTTTGAACAGCGGACGCGGATTGCCGCGCGCGAGCATGACGAAGGAGGCAAAGGGCAGTCCGGCGAGGATCATGAACAGGATCGCGACGCTGGCGACGCCATTGCCGAAAAAGCCAAGCGAGGCGTCATGGGTGGAATAGCCCCCGGCCGACATGGTGGTCATGGCGTGGGTCACGCTGTCGAATGTGTTCATGCCATTGATGCTGTAGAGCACGGCGCAGGCAACCGAAAGGACGAGATAGACAATGCCGGTCTGGGCGGCAATCTCGGTGACGCGCGGCAGGAATTTGCCGGACATGTCAGAGCTTTCGATCTGGAACAATTGCATCCCGCCCACGCGCAGGCTCGGCAGAATGGCAATCGCGGTGACAATAATGCCGATCCCGCCAATCCATTGCAGAATGGCTCGCCAGAGTAAAAGCCCGCGCGGCATGGCGTCAAGCCCGGTCAGAATGGTGGCCCCAGTGGTGGTCAGGCCCGAGACGCTTTCAAACACGCTGTCGGTCAAGGTCTGTCCGGCAAAGACGAAGGGGATGGCGGCCACCGCTGGCAGCATGACCCAGATCAGTACGGTGAGGAAAAATGCTTCGCGCGGGCCGGTCTTGCCGTCATCCTGCCCGACGAGCAGCGCAAGGCAAACGCCGATAAAGATCGTCCCGAAGGCGGAGATGGCAAACACGCCCCACGCTTCATGCCCGTCAGCAATGTCGATCAGCGCAGACGGGATCATCGCCACGCCGACAAGGGCGGTCATGATGCCGGTGGCAAGAAGAACAGGGCGAAGCTGCATGGGAGCGTGTGTAACCGAGCTTGGTTGGTAAAGTCTTTATGGGAGGCGTGC